>REAP01000250.1 GCA_004294385.1 Oscillatoriales cyanobacterium
AACTCATTACCACAAACACTCGGAAAAGTTTCAGCCACATTAGAAATAGCACAATTGTGTTCCATAAACACAAATCGATCGCCCTTATCGCGATCGCACGTTCCATCATCCACAGACTCTACAGGATACCACTCAGCCATGTAACCTTCATCCCTGCGAAGCTCCATCAACCTAGCCACCCGCTCTTGAAGCGAACCCGTACCCATCACCCTGCGATACTCCATCGCCTTACGTTGCCATTGTTTTCGCAGAATAGAAATCACCTGCTCGCGGCCAACAGTCTCAGCCAAAGTATCCAAAAAAGAAACCGCAAAATCGCCATAACGATTCGGGAAGCGATCGCGCCCCAGACTGGTAAGCTCATAAATGTGCTGCGGTCGCCCCATCCCAGCCTGAACCGACCGATACTGAATCAGCCCCTCCCCCTCCAAATCCTTCAAATGACGGCGAATCGCCTGGGGGCTGACATCCAAAGACTCCGCCAACTGGAGAGCCGTCCCTTGACCCCCCTTGAGCAAAAACTGCAAGATGTCTTGTTTAGTGGAAGTCTGCTGAGTCTGCATCATCTTCACAAAAAAATATTTCTGAGACTTTGACAATATCACTATTGTTAATGTAGCTTAAAATATAGTAAAGCAACAGATTTGTTGTTTAACTCAACAGAGCAGTCCAGCAAAACTCGCTCAAGCCCAGACAGGGATTGCCCGTCTGTCATCTTTGAGAGCATTATCTAGAACACTGAACACGCAAAATAATGAGTTCTACCACAGCCCAAACCCTAGTCAACCAGCCCTACAAATACGGTTTCGTCACCGACATCGAGTCAGACACCATCCCTCGCGGCTTGAGCGAAGATGTCGTGCGGCTGATTTCCTCCAAGAAAAACGAACCGGAATTCTTGCTGCAATTCCGCCTCAAAGCATACCGCAAGTGGCTGACCATGACCGAGCCGACTTGGCCTCATGTCAACTATCCGGCGATCGACTACCAAAACATTATCTACTATTCCGCGCCAAAACAAAAGCCCAAAAAGCTCAACAGTTTGGACGAAGTTGATCCGACACTATTAGAAACCTTCGAGAAA
>REAP01000179.1 GCA_004294385.1 Oscillatoriales cyanobacterium
CTCTTTGAGAGGACTTTAGCTATTAGACAGGGGTTTCAACCCCTGGCGGACTCGCGGGCCCACAGACGAACTTGGCGGGCTGACAGCTTAAGTTGACACTAATGGGCAGTGCCGTGTCCCTACAATTAATCACGTAGGGACACGGCACTGCCGTCTCCTCTTTATCATTCCGGTGTTACCGGAATTGATATCGTTCCCTAAACCAGCAGGAAGTTCGTCGCTGTAATTGCATTGGCATTGACTCCAATCATCACACCTAACTGCTCCCCTGTCAAGAGATTTTTGATGAGAGTTCCCTGAGTATTTTGAGTCATTTCCAACTGACCAAAACTCAAACCACCGCTTAATCCAATCAAATCTTGACCCAGGGTAAAATCAGCGATTATATCAAATCCTTGACCAGCTTTTAAGGCAAAGATATCATTGCCGCTACCGCCAATCAAACTATCATTGCCCATGCCTCCGTCAAGGAGATCGTCGCCTTTCCCACCCGTGAGAGTATCGTTATCAGCGCCTCCGAACAGAGTATCATTTCCGGCACACCCTCCCAGGATATCTGCTCCTGCGTCACCGTTGATTAAATCATTACCTTCACCGCCGCAGATGGTATCATTTCCATCCTGTCCAAACAGGTTGTCATCACCTTGACTGCCAAGCATGATGTCGTTACCTTTGCCTCCATATAAGGTGTCATTATCCTTGCCACCATCGATGAAATCATCATCTTTATTGCCATAAATGATGTCAGTACCTTCGCGACCATGTAACAAGTCATTGCCTTTGCCTCCATACATTACATCGTTACCAGACTCGCCAAGGATGATGTCGTTACCTTCATCTCCATAGAGGATGTCGTCACCTTTGCCTCCGGTGATGAAGTCGTTGCCTTGGCTGCCATTAAAGATGTCGTTGCCGGCTCCACCATATAGGTTGTCATCGCCGGATTTGCCATTGAATATATTGCCAGAGTTGCTACCTGAAAATTTATCATTTTTGGCAGTACCTATTTGAATTGCCGCTCCACCGATGATGGTGTTTTCAACTGAATTGGGTTGATTTAATCTGGGATAGGTAATTCGATCGCAGATGCAGTCATCGTCTGAGAGGTTATTAGTTGTTGGCGTGGGATTTGGTGTTTCCGATGTTGTCGGTGTTTCGGATGTTGTTGCTGATGGTGTTGGTGTTTCTGAGGCTGTTGCTGATGGGGTCGGAGCGATCGGTGGGGTCAGAGCGATCGGTCTTGGTGTGTCGGTGCCGGTTTCGGTGTCGGGGGCGCTGCCGATGTCCTCAGATGTAGGTTCCTCTGGCTCGATCGGGTCTTTGAGAGCGCTCGTCTCGACAACGGGGCGAACAGTGGGGTCATTTACCTTCACCTTCTCCATCCGACCCTGAATCGCCTCTTTACTGTTTTGAGCGAGGAACTGTTCAACTGTCACAGTTCCCGCAGCCAATTGCGGCAGTCCCACCGCAATTTGACCTACTGACACCGCCTGCAATTTGGTAATTTCAAGAGCAATATCTTTGAGGGGGCGACCGCTAGCGACGAGATCCTTGATGATTTGATTCCCCAAAGCCATGATTTGAGCGGCGGCTGATGCCACACTTTTAAGCTGGGATATGTTGATTGTGGAATCAGATGCGGCTGCTTTCGTAATTGAGCTTTCAACGATCGCCTGTATTGTTTCTGTTTTTGCTAAATCGACAGATGCCCCACCCTTTAACGAAAGAGCGATCGCTGCAATGGGCGCATCAGCCAACTGAGCCAGCGACACCTTACTTACCCCATCAATAAACTTAGCAGTTTGGACGATCGTATTTTGTACCTGAATTGCCGCAGCATACAACGCTAAACCCTTCGGATCGTTATTCGCCACCGCTTCTAAGGGGTTAAACGTTGCCAAATCAATATCCGCCGGCAGTCCTAACGCAGCTTTTACCTTGGTTTGAGCTTCGGTGACATCCATTCCTTCCTGTGCCAGTTGCGCCACTATCGTTGTTAGCGGTGTCACCATTTTGGAACCATGCACAGAACTCAATGGGGTATCCAAAGTCAAGCCGGTGGAGATATCTTGACCGCTGATTAAAACAACTTTGCCTTCGGTGGGGTCAAGTTGGCTATTTTTATTGGTGTCGAATTTTTCAACGTCTACCTGAAGCTCGAAACTACCATCAGGGAAGGTCATCGAGTTAGACTCACCCTCATCTTGGATATTGTTGAAATTCGCATCAAAGAACACCCATGCACCAGTGATGTAACCATCTTGAGCAGTACCAGAATCAGCACCAACTCGGAAGTTATAGATAGGAAAAGATCCCAGACGAATCCTTTCTTCCGAGGTCAGAGCAGTGTCATAATAAGCATCAAAATATCCACGAATTCCGCCTTGCAGGTTGAGGACTTCTCTAGGATTAGTAAAAATATTCGCCAGATCGTTAGCCCGTAGCTTTCCATCTTGGGGAGTCCAGCTAGGTTCCATTAAATTTAATTCAGCAGTGCCTTCAATTCCTCCTTCAACTCCTGCTTCAGCGACCAAAACATCAAGTTCAGCAAAAGCACCAATGGTTGCTTTAAGGATCAGTTCTGGCAAATTCGATCCCGTCCCATCAGCATTGGCATTCGTACTCATGTAGAAGCCATCGAGTAAGTCTGAATCTCTACCAGTTTCCGCCCATTTTCTCATTCCGTAGGTGTCGTAGCCGATAGGAATGCTGCGAAGGTTCGCTTTTAAACTGCCTCGAATACCTCCTTCAATCACCCCAAACACTCGGAAAGCTGCCTGAACTTCTGGCCCAAATTCCAGGGCCGGTAATTTGTAGGTCATTAAGGGAACATCTTCCCCTGCCAATAACTTGCCTGCGCTTTCAGTATTGGTCAAAATTGGCAAGTTAAAGTTCTCGAACGCCCCTGCCAATTTACTAGCCAGTTCTGCTTTTTTGGTGTCGGAACTTCCCTTTTTCTTATTAACCTGACTGTTAACATCCGCCACCTCAGTTTGTTTTTTCAGGTTATTTTGAGTGGCTATCTTTTTCAGATTGTTCGTTTGTTCCTTCGCTTTATTATATTCTTCAATCTTTTTCTTTAGCTGACCAGAGTCATCGGCAAATTGATATAAGTTATCAGTGACTTGAGTTGCTTTAGCATCGGAATAAAATTCGTAAGGCTTAAGGTCAATAGCAAGATTTCCATCTTCTTTCAACGAGGCTTCCATCAGCCTTGTAAGGCTGTCTATTTCTTTGACAGCCTCAATAAATGGAATGTATTTTTGTGCCGATCCTGGCGCAAATTTCTTGACGAGATCCAGGGGAGTAACTTTACCATTTTTGTCTGCATCTAACTCCCCAACTAAACCAACTTCGCCAAAAATTTTAGTGTCGGTATCCAAAAAGTCTAAGATAGGTCGAATGGGTGCAAGGATGCGCGAAATATTACCAAAAATTGGCTTGCCAAAGTAGGAAATAAAATTCCCCAGATCCAGTTTAATGTTATTGAGCGTGAAGAAACTAGGGGTCTTTTCTGTGGTTAATTTGCCATTAACATAATTAACAGTTGGCAAATCGCTGTAAAGGTTAAAATTTAGAGATGGCAGTCCAGATATCAACAAAACGTTACCATCTAAGTTCAGGGTTCCGTCTGCACTGAGGACTGAGTTATAAAGCGGTTGAGAGGTATCTTTTGTCCCAAATGAATTGTATAAGTTGCTGGCAATTTCAGAGGGGGTCAGCCCAAAACCATCTGCGTCGGTTCCTGACTTATCAAAATCTCTCAAAGAGATTTCTAATTTTGCCTGAGATTGATTTTGTTTTTCCTCGGTGGATGTCGCAGTAAAATTAACCGGCAGAAATCCACTGCGGCTGTCAAAAAAAAGGGAGTCGTCTTTTACTTTTTCGTCAATGCTGGTGCTTAAACCTGTTTTTTCTGTATTGATATACCATCCCAACTCAGGCTTATAAGCAAGAGCCATAGAGATATCGTAATTTACAGTTGTTTTGCCGGCTAAAGCATTAGGCTCGCCCAACTTCAACCCGTCTTTATTGAATTTAATTTTGTCAAAAAGGTTAAATCCTTTGCTGGCAATACTACTGTTAAAACTTTCTTGGCCCAGAATCTTTAACTGTAAGATATTCTCAGTTGCTATGAAGCTGTTGCTATCCAGAGAAAATCCTGTTGGCAATGTTGAGGAAAGTGCTTGTTGCAGTTGAGTACCGGTTATTTGAGGATTTTTATTCAACACCTCTGTCAAACTTTGACCGAATGTAGAAAGTTTGCTTTCTATTGTTCCGGTGGGGAGTTGACCAAAAAATGGTAGTTGTACATTATTACCAGTATCAACTGCATAAGCTGCTAGCATATCAAAAGCAAGTTGAGTAATACCTGCCTTTGTAGTTTGATCTTCAATAATGATCCCTTCAGCAAAGCTATTGGCAATGCTGGCATTAGTCGCACCACTCAACAAAACTTTGAAGCGTTCGTTAGTTTCTGTATTTGTGTCACCAGTGACTTTAACGCGAATAGTTTTTTGCGTTTCTCCTGGAGCAAATGTTAAGGTTTGAGCGGAAGTTATTGGCTCGTAGTCTTTATCTGCAACTGTTGCTGTACCATCTTCGGTACGATAGCGAACGGTAATCGGAAGTGTGCTAGCACTATCTAGTTTAACGTTAAAAACTGCTTCGTTAGTTGCACCAACATCCCCCTCTAAAACAGCAACTTGAGAGATAGAAATTTGTTGTTTTGATCCATTAGGATAGCTTGCTTCTAAATCCTGAGTATCATCAATGACTGCGACGGCATCCCCGACAGTAATCTTGCCATTTGTCGTCACACTATTGAGAACAACGCTAAAGGTTTCGTCTCCTTCTTTTTTGCTATCCCCAAAAACCCGAACATTAATTGTTTTTTTGATTTGATTTGGATCGAATGTAACGGTTTCGTTAGTGAGGGCTGAATAGTCCCCTTCACCACTCTTTGCACTGCCATCTTTGGTACTATAAATAACTGTTACTCTTTCATTAATGGCTTTAGAAAGAGTGACTTCAAATTGAGCACGATCTCCCCCATCTTCGTCAACAATAGTATCGCTAATAGATACTAGAGATCTATCGTCGTCACTAATTGTACCAGTACCAATCGATTTGCTGCTGAGAGCAGCATTTTTAGGGTTGCTGAGAATGACGCTAAAAGTTTCATCTTCCTCAAAATTCGTGTCCCCAATAATTGGTAAGGTAATGGTTTTCTTTGTTTCTCCAGGTGCAAAGGTAATTTGATTGTATCTTCCCGTACCATAATAATCATTAGGATAGATATCGCTTTTCGCCGTACCATCTTGACTTGTGTACTCCACTGTCACGGGAACAGGGAGAGGTGCTGTCAGGCTTACTGTAAAAGTAGCATCGGTTTTTCCGCTGTTACCCTCAATTACCCCAACATCATCAATAGACAGATTGATTTGATCAATAATGGTAATGGTTCCAGTGCCTTTGCCAATTGTGCCATTCATGGCAAGTCCCGTAGGCTGGCTGAGAATCACAGAGAAAACTTCATTAGATTCAGTCTTGTTATCCTTGACAATGGGAACAGAAATCTTTTTAACACTTTCCCCTGGCATGAATGAGATGATGTTACTTTCATTTGGATCTTCTTTGATGTAGTCTTCCCCTGCTTTTGCCGTGCCGTCTTGAGTTCTGTATGAAACGTAAATTTTTTCACTGCTAGGGCTAGAAAGTTTTACTTCAACATCTGCTTGTGGAACTCCATTAACGATACGACCTGCTGTTTCAGAAGCATTGGCATCGCTAATAGAAATCGTGGGTTTCACATCATCATTGCTGAGGGTAGCTGTACCAGTGTCTTTAACAATTTTCCCCCCTTTAGCATCGCTGAGAATAACTTGAAAACTATCGTCTTTTTCAAAGAAAGAGTCTCCATTGACTGGAACTGTAATCGTTTTGCTCGTCTCTCCTGGCTGGAATGTTAAAGCTGTTTGCTGAATAGCTTGATAATCTACAAAGTTATCAACAGGGTCACCAAGGGTGTAGGGTACATAATGATAGGTTTCATAGTAGACAGTTACCGGCGCACCAGTTGCTTGAGAAAGCGTCACTGTAAAAGTGGCTTTGCTGGAAAAAGTGTTATTATTTCCGTCGCCATTTCCTTCATCTAACTTAATATCATTGATAGAGATATCAGGCTCTATATCATCATCTTGAATCATGAATGTTGTGCTGTTTCTATTGGAATCAACCCAAGCAGTATTATCTACGGCACTAATAACAACGTATGCCCAATCATCTTCTTCTTTTTTGGCATCGCCCACAACAGATACAGTGATATTTTTAATTCTTTCCCCAGGATTGAAAGTTACTATTGTGGGATAGATTTGAACGTAGTCTTTATCTGCGACTGTTGCTCTCCAATCAGCAGTTTGATAACTAACTTTTACGGGTACGCTGCTGAGACGATCGAGCTTGATGGGAATGGTGAGGGCAGATGTCCCACTGTTTCCTTCTCTAATGCGCACACTCTCATTAAAGAGACCAATAGTTGCCACCGGCAGTCCATCATCACTCTTGATTTTTGCCGTACCCATTGCTTTAGCAATTGTTGAGTTTTTGGGGTCGCTTAGTTCGACTGTAAATGTCTCTAAATTTGGCTCATAGTTCCAGTCATCTAGAATAGGGATTGAAATGCTTTTTGTTAGTTCTCCTGGTGCAAATGTGATGGAGGTTTTAGCGATGGATGTGTAGTCGAGATCTGTAGATTTTGCAGTTCCATCAACAGTTTGATACGAAACTGTTACCGGGAGAGTGCTTGATTTAGCCAGCGAAAGGGTAAAAATTGCAAACTCCCTCGTTTCATCTACTTGGATATCGCTAATAGAAATCGTGGGGGCTGTGGTGTCAGCCACGGTGGTGAAATTCCAAGCAGTTGCGCCTGTAGTACCGGCATAATTATTACCTGCTAAGTCTTTAATCGCACCGCTGGCAATTTCAACGTAGTAACCAGTACCGG
>REAP01000180.1 GCA_004294385.1 Oscillatoriales cyanobacterium
AAAACCGATCTTTTGTGGAACAGGCATCTTGCCTGTTGCTGACAATAGTACCACAAGAAAACCGATCTTTTGTGGAACAGGCATCTTGCCTGTTGCTGATAATAGTACAATATCTCAGATCAACCCGCCCCCACCCCACAAAAAATCTCTAAAAATTGACAATAGTGCCAGATTTGAGATTAACAAACCAAAGCCATTTAAAATAAAGCCTGTGGTTTATCCCGAATTTCCATGTCAGTCATCTCCGAATCCCCATTTTCCCCCCAAGAAATTGCCTCCGAAGGCATCAAACCCGAAGAATACGAAGACATTGTACGGCGTCTCAACCGCCATCCCAACAAAGCAGAATTGGGAATGTTCGGAGTCATGTGGAGCGAACACTGCTGTTACAAAAATTCGCGGCCGCTATTAAAACAGTTTCCCACAGAGGGCGATCGCATCCTCGTCGGCCCCGGAGAAAATGCCGGCGTTATCGACTTGGGAAACGGATTGCAATTAGCCTTCAAAATTGAATCCCACAATCACCCGTCAGCAGTCGAACCTTTTCAAGGTGCCGCAACTGGAGTCGGTGGAATTCTCCGCGATATCTTTACAATGGGTGCACGTCCCATCGCACTTTTGAATTCCCTACGTTTCGGAAACCTAGACGATGCCAAAACTCAGAGGTTATTCAAAGGAGTAGTATCGGGAATTTCCCATTACGGAAACTGCATCGGCGTACCCACAGTTGGTGGCGAAGTTTACTTCGATGCGGCTTATTCCGAGAACCCATTAGTTAACGTCATGGCCTTGGGTTTAATGGAAACTCAAGAAATAGTTAAATCCGGCGCTTCTGGTATCGGAAATCCCGTGCTTTACGTCGGTTCAACTACTGGCAGAGATGGCATGGGCGGTGCAAGTTTTGCCAGTGCAGAATTGACCGACAAATCAATGGACGATCGCCCTGCGGTGCAAGTAGGAGATCCCTTCTTAGAAAAGTCCTTAATTGAAGCTTGTTTAGAAGCATTCAAAACTGGTGCAGTCGTCGCCGCCCAAGACATGGGTGCAGCCGGAATCACCTGTTCCACATCAGAAATGGCCGCCAAAGGTGGAGTGGGAATTGAGTTCGATCTAGACAAAGTTCCCGTCCGAGAAAGCGGGATGATTCCCTACGAATACCTGCTTTCAGAATCCCAGGAACGGATGTTATTTGTGGCAGAGAAAGGACGGGAACAGGAATTGATTGATATTTTTCATCGCTGGGGATTGCAGGCGGTAGTCGCGGGCACAGTGATTGAAGAGCCGATCGTCCGAATTCTCTTTAAAGGCGAAATCGCCGCCGAAATTACCGCAACGGCTTTAGCAGATAATACGCCAATTTATCACCGCGAATTGTTGACAGAAGCGCCCGAATATGCTAGAAAAGCATGGGAATGGACGGCAGATTCGTTGCCAGAATGTACAGTTGCAGGTATCGAAATCGGCGGTAGTGTGCAAAGTTGGAATCAGATATTGCTCAAACTTTTAGATACTCCCACCATCGCTTCTAAACGCTGGGTTTATCGTCAATATGACCATCAAGTGCAGAATAATACTGTTGTTTCGCCCGGTGGTGCTGATGCTGCGGTTGTCAGATTGCGGCCGCTGGAACCATGTCAAGAAAACCCCCCCCAACCCAGGGCGGGCACGGGGGCACCGCCCCTACAGGGGGGGCTTCAAGAGGGAGAAGATGCTGTTCCTCAAGCTTCCCAAAGTAAACAGGAAGAAGAAGTAATTCCTCTATTTAAGAAGGCACAAGGTAGAGAAACTCCCGAACTTTCTCTCCCCCTTGTAGGGGCGGTGGACGGTGCGTGCCCGCCCTGGCCGGGGGGGGTTATTCCCGGAGTTGCGGCCACCGTTGATTGCAATTCCCGCTACGTTTATCTCGATCCTTACGAAGGTGCAAAAGCCGTAGTAGCCGAAGCAGCCAGAAACTTAAGTTGCGTGGGTGCGGAACCCATTGCAGTTACGGATAATCTGAATTTTGGCAGTCCCGAAAAGGCGATCGGATATTGGCAGTTAGCATCGGCTTGTCGCGGGATTGCTGAAGCTTGTCGCGAGTTGAAAACACCTGTGACTGGCGGCAATGTTTCTCTGTACAATGAAACCATCGATTCTGATGGCAATCCGCAACCGATTTATCCAACTCCAGTAATCGGAATGGTGGGATTGATTCCAGATTTGACGAAGATTTGTGGTCAAGGTTGGCAGAAGAAAGGCGATTTAATTTATGTGTTGGGAATTGGGGAATCATCTCAAAACTCAGAACTTAAAACTTCCCCCACTCTCGGAGGTTCGGAATATTTAGCGGCAATTCACGGGATTGTAGCGGGGAAACCGCCAACTATCAATTTTGATTTGGAACGGAAAGTGCAAGCAGTTTGTCGCGATGGAATTCGGCAAAGTTGGGTATGTTCGGCCCATGATTCTGCGGAGGGTGGAATTGCCGTTGCCCTCGCGGAATCCTGTATTTCTGGTAAACTGGGTGCAGACATCCATCTCGGTTTCAATTCGGCAGATGTTAGCCGCTGGGATGAAGTTTTGTTTGGTGAAATGGGCAATTGTATTATTGTTTCTGTCGCACCGAAAAATCAAGGAATTTGGGAAGGTTATCTGCAAGAACATTTGCCTAAAATGTGGCAGAAAATCGGTGTAGTTGGGGGTGCTGAATCGCCTTTCCGGGTGGTGAGTGCCGATAATTTGGGGTTGATTGAGGTGGGAATGGTTGATATGGGCGATCGGTTCTATAATGCGATCGAGCGTCGAATTGGATCTGTCTAATTAGCCGTAGGGTGCGTCGCATCGAGAATCTGCAAGTTAGATCAAAAATCTCACAGCGACGCACCGCCAAACAGTAAGGTGCGTCGCAATTGATAACGTGCAAATTAAATCCATCATCCCGCAGCCACCCAGCATACAAAAATTTATACAAATCGTCCTTTTCGGAAACTTTCAGAAAAATTTGTCAAAATATATAATATACATACTTCCCAGTATTCTCTAAACCCATGAATCACACATCTGACAGCAACTCCCAGCAGATTGGTCACTCTGTGCTAGACGATTTCATGCAATCCCTCGGCCTCGACCCCCATCAACCAAACAATCTGGATCATTCCCACAACAACTTACACCTCAACGACCAAAACCTCAACCATCCAGCAACATCAGACATCACCCACAGCGATTGGGCAGATAATTCCCACAATTTCCACCAGCAACATCCCCAAAGCGACTGGACTCACAGCAACGATATTCACCACGCAGATAATCAGTGGCAAAATCCAGAACACGGATTCGCAACCGGAATATCAGCAACTCCCAGCGATTGGACTGATACTTCGCACAATTTCCACCAGCAAAATCACCAAAGCGACTGGACTCACAGCCACGACATTCACCCCACAGACACTCACCAGCACAATTCCGAAACCGGATTTGCATCCGCAACAAATCATCACGACAACCACACAAATGCAGCGCCCCACGTCGTCAATTCCTCCTATTCTAATTCAGGAGACGGCCCATTCATTCACATAGACCGCAGTGGCGACGTGCACCTACACAAACTCGATGGAACCACACAAGTAGTCGGTCATGTGGATGGGCGAGATTTTTACAACTCAGCCAACGACCATATTGGATATCTTAGTAAAAACGGACACATTTGTCGGTGGGCTGACGATACTTCCGTAGGACGAGTAGAATCAGGTCATATCTATCGAGAAAACGGCAAAGAAGTCGGTCGGGCCGATACCGATTTAGAAGGTGCAGCCCATATGCTATTTGCAGTTCGCGGCGGGACTTATTAGTACCTAATCTCCAGAAACCGGGTTTTTTCGCAAAATCTACGACTCAAACCGTAAATCTCAAAAAAACCCGGTTTCTTTCACCCCCACCCAAATCTCCAGAAACCGGTTTTTTCGCAAAATCTACGACTCAAACCGTAAATCTCAAAAAAACCCGGTTTCTTCAACCCACCCTAATCTCCAGAAACCGGGTTTTTCGCAAAATCTACGACTCAAACCGTAAATCTCAAAAAAACCCGGTTTCTTCAACCCACCCAAATCTCCAGAAACCGGGTTTTTCGCAAAATCTACGACTCAAACCGTAAATCTCAAAAAAACCCGGTTTCTTCAACCCATTCACCTACCCAAAGGAACAAACAAATGACAAAAGCACTACCAGGAAAAAAGGATGGCTAGCCCAAGTTGGCGATTTCGTTAAAGCTATATACAGGCCTACAGTATATAACGCAGACCGCATTTCCGAAACCCAAGTCAGAAACACAGACATCACAATCCAAACCAACAAAGAAATCGAAGCAAGCAGACAAGAACTCCGCCAAAAAGAACTCGTACTACAAGAATTTCAAAGACAAGCCAACCTCACTTTTCAAGCCGAAGAAGGAAATCTAAACCGCTCCTTACAATCAGAACTAGCAAGACTCAACCGCGAATCCCAAACCCAAGAAGGACTGCTAAACCGTCAAATGCAAGAACAACTTGCAAAAATCAACCGCGACTTTCAAGCCAACGAAGGCAAACTCAATCGCGAACACCAAATCCAACTAGAAATATTTAGAGGCGAACTCCAAAAATGGTGCATCGAACAGCAAAAAGAACTGCAACTACACCTCAAAAACCTCGACGCTCAACTCGCCCGCGAAATCCGAATTTATGACCGACAAACTAGCATCGAAGCTATTCAAGAACAGAAAGACAAAACAACTCTCCCATCTGGTTAATCGCCCAAGATATAGTCAACTCCAATCCCGCTCAAAACCCGATTCCCCTGCGAGTTTTCCTCTCGCCTCCCAGCCTACAATTCGACCGTTCCGGCGATAGTAATGATAGCGCCAAAGGCTTTCCAGACATGGAAAAATTTCTGGGAATTTACCTGCAACAATTCTTTGAAAAATATTCCGCCCAAGGAAGACCAATCGAGTTTTTATCCGGTGCTTGGACAAGCAAGTTTTTTCACAGCCAAGCAGCCACAAAAACCATGTTTAACGGCTTAAAAACCGAGCCAACATTAATTTTAGAATCCGTTGCTGAAGGCGATATTTTTAACCTCAACTTTGGCTATTGGGGTTTGAATTGGGCAACTTATCGCTACAAATCCCCGATTCCCATGCTACCTTGGCGCGAGGTACTTTTTGATTTTGCTAAAGACAGGGCATTGCAGTGGCAAGCTCAGCGACAAGCCTACATTGCTCAGGGTAATAGCGCTGAAAAATTTGATAAAGTTTTAGGTAATGAAGCTGTTAATAGTTTCTTGCACAACCTCGAAATTATTGACAATGAACGGATGTGCGAAGCAATGGGAATTGACCCCACCGACAGCCCGCGTCCCTACAGCATTCACAAAAAAGATTATGAAAGATTTCAGCAATTTATCGGTGTTTGTCACTGTTTGATTGCTGGATTGCTGGCCGATGAATACTTTTTGATTCACGTCTCCTCAGACGTGCGGCAGCGGCCTCTATTGCCTCAATTACTCCCTGATTTGTTGCAAGATATGCCCAAGGAGGAACAGGAACAATTAGTAGAAATAGCGATTAATTTCTACGAAATGTTGTATAATATTATTGGCGAATCAGAATCGGCATGGATTCCTGAACTGAAGTTAGATTTAGCTGAAGGTTTGCTGGATTTGCCGGATAAGCGTTGGGCGGCGGCGCAAATTTTTGAGTCGGTGAAAGCTTGGCTAAAATTACGCGGTTTGTCGGTACCAGAAACAAACAAGGAAATTTTGGATGCCCTCGATGCGGCTTTGACAATTGATGATTTGAAATATGCTGGAAAACTGAATAGCTGTTTGGTGACTGTGGGCAAAACTCGCCAATTTAGCGTCATTGAATCTTGTTACAACCGAGCTATAGCACGCTGCAAACAGGAAAACTATGCAGCGGCAATTGTGGATTTCAATCAAGTGTTGCAACTGAATCCTAATTTTGCTAAGGCTAATTTCAATCGGGGATTGGCCTATGCTAAATTGGAGCAGTATCGGGCGGCGATTGAAGATTACACTCAATATTTGCGGCTGGACCCCAACAATGCTGATACTTGGAACAATCGAGGTAATGCTTATTACAAGTTGAGAGAATACGAGCAGGCAATTTCTGATTACAATCAAGCCTTAAATCTCAATCCAAATTTGTCGAGTGTAGCGCACAACCGCGATGTGGCTCAAGGTGTTTGGGATGAGAAAAAATGGTTGCGGCAACAAGAAGAAGAGAAACAGCAGCTTCAGGCTGAACAAGAACGTCAGCGGAAATTAGCAGCAGAACAAAAACGTCGCGCTGAAGAGGAATCTAAGGGGAAAGAATTTCAGTTCGAGATTGTTACTGTTAATAATCGAGGGCAAGAAGTTAGCCGCAAACCGGGGAAATCTTATCAGAAAGTTGCAGATTTGGGCAATGATGTAAATTTGGAAATGGTTTATATCCCTGGTGGTAGCTTCCAGATGGGTTCATCTGAAAATAGTTCGGAACAACCAGTGCATCCAGTAACTGTACAACCTTTTTATCTGGGCAAATATCCGATTACTCAAGCACAGTGGGAAGCGGTGATGGGAAATAACCCTTCTGATTTCAAAGGCGCGAAACGTCCTGTAGAAAATGTAAGTTGGGATGAGGCTGTGGAATTCTGTCGGAAACTTACTCAAAAAACAGGTAAGACTTATCGTTTACCATCGGAAGCCGAATGGGAATATGCTTGTCGCGCCGGAACTACAACGCCTTTCTATTTTGGTGATACGATTACGCCGGATTTAGTTAATTATAATGGCAATAATCCCTACGGTGCTGCGCCGAAGGGACTTTATCGTCAACAAACAACGGATGTGGGGAGTTTTCCGCCTAATTCCTTTGGTTTATATGATATGCACGGGAATGTTTGGGAATGGTGCAGCGATAAATATCATGGTAATTATAGTGGCGCACCGACTGACGGAAGTTCT
>REAP01000181.1 GCA_004294385.1 Oscillatoriales cyanobacterium
GGATTTCAACCACCTACATTCTAGCACAAAGCCGTCCTGGAAGGCGATGTGCTGAGCGTAGTCGAAGTAACGGGGCTTCAAACCCAATTTCTTGGTGAAAAGACCGCAGCCTTTGGACGGCGATCTGCTACAACAGAAAAAGCACCTACGAGACAGGAGTTTTCCTAGCCTCCATATTACCATGTCAAATTTGCACATATTCTTGAAAACTATAATTATCAAAGGCGGCCAGTTAAACTATTCCTATGCACCCAGCTAGTCCTCCCCCTGACCGCAACGGGCTTGATGCCCTATTCAGAAATCGCGCCTTCCTCGCCTTGTGGACGGGCCAGTTGTTAGCCCAAGTGGCAGATAAGATTTTTTATGTATTGCTGATTATCCTGCTGAAAACTGGTGATTACACAGCAGGGCAGAATTTTGAAAATTCCATGCTGTCAATGGTGATGATTGCCTACACAGTCCCTGCGATCGTCTTTGGTTCAGTAGCAGGTATCGCCGTAGACCGGTTTTCCAAGAAGCAAATGCTGATTGGCTGTAACCTGATTCGCGCCCTATTGATTGTCGCGATGGCATTTTTGCCCAAAGCCTTTGTCGTTTTGCTGGTGATTACATTTTTGGTTTCTACTGTAACCCAATTTTTTGCTCCCGCAGAGGCCGCAGCCATTCCACTGGCGGTGGGGCGAGAAGGGTTGATGTCCGCTAATGCTCTATTCGCTTCGTCCACGATGGGTGGCATCATTGTCGGTATGACGATCGGCGAACCGCTGTTTAGTTGGATCAAACACAGCTACGGAGGAGGTTCTAGAGAGTTTTTGCTGGCCGGGTTGTATGTGATATCGGCCGGTTTGATTTATGCCATGCGGATCAAAGAAACTCATGCTAGCAGCAGTGTAAAAAACATCCATCCTTGGCAAGATTTCAAGGAAGGTTTACGCTATTTGAAGCACAATCGCCTGGTTAGCAATGCGATGGTACAGTTGACGATTTTGTATTCGGTGTTTGCTGCGCTTCAGGTGCTGGCGATCGCACTTTCTGGCAAAATAGGTCTCAAGGAAACTCAATTTGGCTTTTTGCTGGCTGCTGCGGGAATCGGTATGGTTTTTGGTGCAGCGTTTTTGGGACATTGGGGCGATCGCGTGCACCACAAACCTTTACCATTAATTGGTTTCGTGATGATGGGTTTTGTGTTGGCAATGTTTGCTTTCACTAGACAGTTGTGGTTGGGATTTAGTTTAAGCGCTTTATTCGGTTTCGGCGCTTCCCTGATTAACGGCCCGATGCAAGCCTTAATTCAAGAGCAAACTCCAGAATCGATGCGAGGAAAAGTCTTTGGATTTGAGAACAATGCGATTAATATTGCCCTCAGTCTGCCTTTAGCGATTACCGGCCCGCTGACGGATGCTGTCGGTAAAGCCGTGGGTTCCGATGACCTGGGTTTGCGGATCGTGTTGATGAGTTTGGGCTTTTTAGTGCCTGTTATGGGGCTTGTAGCTTGGCGACATACTCGAAATGTTTTACAGGATGTTGTTTAAGGGCATTGGGCATTGGGCATTGGGCATTGGGCATACAGAACAGGCAAGATGCCTGTTCCACATTTAGAAGAAAAAGAAGTAAAATTAAAGTTTTAACTTTAAATCTTAGTTAACTTAAGGACGGAAATTTGTGCAACTAAAAACTAAAGTAGCGGTAAAGCGTGCAACTGGTGCATTTGCTCTCATAGACAGCTTGAGACGACACGGTGTCAAGCATATTTTTGGTTATCCCGGCGGTGCAATTCTGCCACTTTATGACGAACTCTACCGCGCAGAAGCCGAGGGCGGCCTCAAACACATTCTGGTGCGCCACGAGCAAGGTGCTGCTCACGCCGCTGATGGATATGCCCGCGCTACCGGACAAGTAGGGGTGTGTTTCGCGACTTCTGGCCCAGGCGCAACTAACTTGGTGACAGGGATTGCGACGGCGCACATGGATTCGATTCCGATGGTAATTATTACCGGTCAGGTGGCTCGTCCGGCGATCGGCACTGATGCGTTTCAGGAAACCGATATCTATGGAATTACACTGCCAATTGTCAAGCATTCCTATGTAGTGCGCGACCCTAGAGATATGGCAAAAATTGTCGCCGAAGCCTTCCACATCGCCAGTACGGGGCGTCCTGGGCCTGTGTTGGTTGATGTGCCCAAGGATGTAGGTTTGGAGGAATTTGACTATCAGCCGGTGGAACCTGGAGCAGTCAGAATTCCGGGCTATCGGCCGACTGTGAAGGGAAATCCCCGGCAAATTAATCAAGCGATTCATTTGCTGAAGGAAGCTCAGCGTCCTTTGCTTTATGTGGGTGGTGGCGCGATCGCTGCTGCGGCCCATGATGAAATCAAAGAACTAGCGGAACTGTTCCACATCCCCGTCACCACAACCCTGATGGGCAAAGGAGCTTTTGATGAGAACCATCCTTTGTCAGTGAAAATGCTGGGGATGCACGGCACTGCTTACGCTAACTTTGCAGTCACTGAGTGCGATTTGTTGATTGCTGTAGGGGCTCGTTTTGACGATCGCGTGACCGGAAAACTAGACGAATTTGCCGCCCGCGCCAAGGTGATTCACATCGATATCGACCCCGCTGAAGTCGGCAAAAATCGTGGCCCGGAAGTGCCGATTGTTGGAGATGTCCGCCAAGTTTTGATTGATTTGCTGCGCCGCTGTCGGGAAACAGGAGTTTCGGGAAATCCAGGACAAACGGCGGCATGGCGAGAAAGGATAGATGGCTGGAAACGCGACTATCCGTTAGTTGTACCTCATTACCCGGAAATTTTGTCTCCCCAAGAGGTGATTTCGGAGTTGGGCATTCAAGCCCCGGATGCTTACTACACGACGGATGTCGGTCAACATCAAATGTGGTCGGCTCAATTTTTGAACAATGGGCCTCGGCGCTGGATTTCTAGTGCTGGTTTGGGAACGATGGGTTACGGGCTACCGGCGGCTATGGGCGCGAAAATGGCTCTGCCCCAGGAGCAGGTGATTTGCATTGCTGGCGATGCTAGTGTGCAAATGAATATTCAAGAGTTGGGAACTTTAGCACAATACGGCATTAATGTCAAGCTAGTAATTGTAAATAATGGCTGGCAAGGCATGGTACGACAGTGGCAACAAGCTTTCTACGGGGAGCGTTATTCGTCGTCGAACATGACTGTGGGGATGCCGGATTTTGTGATGCTGGCTCAAGCTTACGGGGTGAAGGGGATGCTCGTTTCGGAGCCGGGGGAACTGAAGGGGGCGATCGCCGAAATGCTAGCCTATGATGGCCCGGTGGTGATGGATGCGAAGGTGACGAGGGACGAAAACTGTTATCCGATGGTTGTTCCCGGTAAGAGTAATGCTCAAATGGTTGGTTTGCCCGATCGCACTAAATTAGAATCAGCGGAGTTAATTTATTGTCCCAGTTGTGGGGCAAAAAATGTTTCGACGAATAAGTTTTGTCCTGAGTGTGGGACAAAAGTTTAGTTGACGGTTGACAGTTGACAGTTGACAGTTGACAGTTGACAGTTGACGGTATTGCCAATGCCCAATGCCCGATGCCCGATGCCCTGTTTGCCCAATGCCCGATGCCCCATGCCCAATTCCCCATTCCCAATTCCCCATTCCCAATGACTTCTGAATTGCTGCAAAATGTACGAGTGCTAGATCCATTATCAGGGGGCGATCGCATCGCTGATGTTCTGATTGCTGAAGGCGATATCAAAGCAGTTGAGCCAAAAATTGCCCAATTCCCCCCTGACACACAAATCCGAGATTGTCGCGGACTGATTTTGGGGCCGGGACTGACTGATATTTACAGTCACAGCGGGGAACCAGGTTTTGAGGATCGGGAAACCCTGCAATCTTTAATGCAGGCTGCGGCTGCTGGGGGTTTTACGCGGGTGGCGATTTTGCCGGATACCTCGCCACCTCTTGACAATTTGGCCGGTTTAGCTTTTTTTCAGCAACATATCCGCAATTTTTCCCCCTCTCTTCCCCGCTTGTATTTCTGGGGCGCTCTGACAACGGGCTTGGAAGGGCAACATATGGCTGAGTTGGGGGAGTTGGCATCCACCGCGATTGTGGGGTTTGCCGATGGTTTACCGCTGGCGAATCCAGCTCTGGCAATGCGTTTGTTGGAATATATACAGCCTTTGGGTAAGTCGGTGGCTTTGTGGCCGATGGATCGCACTTTGGCAGGAAATGGAGTCGCTAGGGATGGTGCGGTTTCCCTTCGCTTGGGTTTACCAGGAATTCCGGCTGCTGCGGAAACTTCCGCTTTGGCTGCCATCCTGGAATTAGTCGCTACTGTGCCGACTCCCGTGCACATCATGCGGGTTTCTTGTGCTCGCAGTGTGGAGCTAATTCGAGATGCGAAGGCGCGGGGTTTGCCGGTGACTGCGAGTGTGACTTGGATGCACTTGTTGTTAAATGTGGGGGCAATTTCAGGAAACACCACTGTTTCTTTTCCTTATGACCCAAATTTGCGTTTAGAGCCGCCTTTGGGTAATCAGGCTGACCAGTTGGCGCTGCTTCAAGGCCTCCTAGATGGGGTGATTGATGCGATCGCGATCGACCACACTCCCTATACTTATGAGGAGAAAACCGTGGCTTTTGCTGATGCTCCACCAGGGGCGATCGGTTGGGAATTAGCTTTACCTTTACTCTGGCAGAATTTGGTAGAAACCAGCCATTTTTCGGCTCTAGAACTGTGGCGAGTTTTGAGTACCTCCCCCGCCATTTGTCTCGGACAAACCCCTGCCACGGCTACACCAGGAGTCTCTGCTGAGCTGATTTTATTCGATCCGCAAATGAGCTGGACTGTTGATGGGCAAAGTCTGAAGTCGCGATCGGCAAACACACCTTGGTTTGGCAATAAATTAGCGGGAAAAGTTCTACAAGCTTGGACTTAGATGTTCCCTGAGCGAAGTCGAAGGGTCAAAGAGACTGTTCCCTGAGCGAAGTCGAAGGGGATATTTGGTGATTTCGACTACGCTCAATCACCAAATATCCTGGGCGACTAATATTATGATGAAATTCAAACATTTCAAAGGTGAAAAATGACGATAAACATAGGACGATATTTGCAGGTACTAAAACTGTTTTGGGGTGCGGCGATTTCCGCAGAACTCGAATACCGAATCAACTTTCTCCTCGCAGCCCTCAGTAGCCTCGGAAACCTGACAGGAAGCTTGTTTGGACTATTTTTGTTCTACCGCACTGGCTACACATTTTCTGGGTGGAAATGGGAAGAAGCCTTAGTCGTACTGGGAATCTTCACTATTTTGCAAGGTTTTTCATCAACCTTTCTAGCACCTAATCTTAGTCGAATTGTCGATCGCGTGCAACAAGGAACTCTCGATTTTGTCCTACTCAAACCCATCAATTCCCAATTCTGGCTATCTGCAAACACAGTTTCCCCTTGGGGAGTACCCGATATCATCTTCGGGGCAGTGTTACTGCTGTACTCGGCAAACAAATTGGGAGTAGAAATCGGCAACTATTTCCTAACTGCAATACCGCTATTATTTGGCATGGTGAGTCTTTACAGTATATGGTTTATGTTGGGTGCAACCAGCATTTGGTTTGTCAAGATTTATAACGTTACTGAAGTCCTCAGAGGATTGTTAGAAGCTGGTAGATTTCCAATGGCTGCTTATCCCGTAGCTTACCGATTTTTCTTCACCTTCATAGTCCCGGTTGCTTTCTTGACCACAGTCCCGGCAGAAGCAATGTTAGGCAGAGGTGATATAGTTTGGATAGCAGGGGCTGGAATTTTGGCGATCGCACTTTTCTTCGCTTCCCGCTACTTCTGGCAATTCGCACTCCGATTTTACACCAGCGCTTCGAGTTAGTTAAATAATTGAATTTGTTGACAGTTGACAGTTGACGGTCGATTATTATACTATAAAACCACATTTTCTTTGAAATAACCATAGCAATCTAAACAATCAAATAAGACAAATCAATGAAAAACAAAAAACTGGGAAACACTAATTTTAATATCAGCGCAATTGGTCTGGGAGGGATGCCACTCTCCTTAACCGGCCGACCAACCGAAGCCCAATCAATTGCCGTAATTCATCACGCCCTCGATTTGGGAGTGACACTAATTGATACCGCAGATTCCTACTGTCAAGATCAATCCGACAAACATCATAATGAAGAATTGATTGCCAAAGCTTTACAACAATATACAGGAGATATTCGAGCAGTCACCATCGCGACAAAAGGTGGATTAATGCGGCCGCAAGGTTCTTGGACGCGCAACGGTAATCCCCACCATCTACGCGAGACAATTCGCGAAAGTTTTGAAGCATTGGGTGGCCAAAAGCCGATCGACCTTTGGCAATATCACGCACCAGATCCCAGTTATACCATCGAAGTAGCCCTAGCACCCGCAAAAGAAGCAGTAGAAGAGGGAATAATCCGATTTGTTGGAGTTTCCAACTTTTCTGTCGAGCAAATCAAACGCGCCCGCGATATAGTAGAAATCGTCTCAGTTCAAAATCAGTATAACCCTTGGCACAGAGAACCGGAATCAGACGGCGTACTGGAATATTGCGAAGCCGAAAAACTGACGTTTTTTCCTTGGAGTCCCTTGGGAGGAAGCCGCCGCGTCACCAGTTTGCAAGATATACCCGCGATCGCAAAATTAGCAGCCGAGAAAAACGTCTCAGTTTACTGTATAGTATTAGCCTGGTTGATGGCAAAATCGCCCTGCATCGTTCCGATTCCCGCTGCGACAAAACTATCCAGCATTGAAGACTCTGTAAAAGCGGTAGATGTAAAGTTGACTGATGAGGAAATTCAACAAATCTCCGAAAGTTAAGTAGATCACAAAAAAACAAGCCAACAGGCAAGATGCCTGTTCCACAAAGAGTAAACTTGATTGTGGATCATCAATAACAGGCAAGATGCCTGTTCCACAAAGAGTAAACTTGATTGTGGAT
>REAP01000182.1 GCA_004294385.1 Oscillatoriales cyanobacterium
CTTCATATTAGGGACTCCGACAAAGAAACCGGGTTTTTATTAAATTTGTGGACGGGAACGAAGTATTTTGGTAAAAAACCCGGTTTCTCGACTTCATATCAATTCCGATTCTACCGAATTTGATATTACTTGCGAAAAACTGAAGTGATAATCACCGTAATCGTAGCACTTGCAATCAGAGTAAATGCCAGTTGCACAACCCATTGGGTAGCTTTTTGGTAGTTATCGAACTTGTCATTAAATTTGTCGGTTTGGTCATTGGTTTTCTCAACATCTGTTGATAATTTCTCGACTTCAGTCGATAATTTCTCAACCTTAGTCGATAGTCTGTCTAGCTTTTCAATAACGTCAGCTAGCGTCGGTTCGTTACTTGCAGTAGTTGTCATTGCTATTTCCTCAAACTAATAATACTTAGCTACAATTATATCATAATTAAAATTTGATATTATCGCTCAGTCCGTGACTTTGCCTCGCATCGCTTTAATCTCACCTCGCTTGGTTTTGCTGTCGAGACGTTTGCGCTGAGAGCTACGAGTTGCTTTGCTGGGTTTGCGCCTTTTGGGGATGACGATCGCACTTTTAATCAATTCTTGCAGTCGTCTCAACGCTTCCTCGCGGTTTTGTTCCTGGCTGCGGTGTTCCTGTGCTTTGATCACAATCACACCTTCGGAGGTAATGCGGTTGTCGTTGAGTTGTAATAATCGGTCTTTATAGCGATCGGGCAATGAGGAAGCTGGGATATCAAAGCGCAAGTGAATAGCACTCGCCACTTTATTTACATTTTGCCCCCCCGCGCCTTGAGAGCGAATGGCACTAATCTCGATTTCGCGATCGGTAATGAACACAGTATTAGAAATTTGTAGCATGATTTATTTATAATGCTTAGCTGTCAGGATGAATTCAATTAATTTTTTTCGATCCCATAACTCTACGTCGTTAGATTTAGCAAGATTGTAAGCGTTTTCTGTAAATCTGTTGTTGGTGATGACTCTGCCTTTATTGCCGTTGTAATGTCTGACGGCTCCTGCTACTTCTTGAACTGCTTTAATCCCAACTGGATTTTTGCTTCTTTTTGCTTGAACCACCGTTTTCGATCCATCTTTATATAAAATTAAATCCGCCCCGTAATCTTGACTATCTTGAGTCAAAATAACATTATAACCCATTTTTTTAAAATGAACATCTAGAAATATTTCAAACTCTTTGCCAGTCATTACATCTACTTCCAGAATACCGCTGTTTAATAAACGTTTTCTTGATTCTTCTTCTTTAAGTGTATCAAATACCAAGCCTGCAATATCACCGACAATGGCAGCGGCTCTAACGATAAAAGGCTTCATAAAATTACACTTACTTTTAAAGATATATGTATAGTTTATACTACAAAGTGGCGAGATTGTTCGTATAGACGAGGTTGAAGACTATGACGAAACCGCATGATATCATTCGAGAACAAGACCGCAGATTAGGAGAATTAATGGCGATCGCACGTCAGCGATTCCTCGATGCAGGCGGCGATCCTCGACACCCGCCATCAGGTTTAAAAGGCGATGACTACATGACAGACGCAGAAAGACAAGAAGCACTGACGATCGCCCGATCGCTCTTTAACGACGAATATATTAAAACCTATCTCAAAAACAAACGTCAAAACAATTTGCAACCCCAGATCAATTCGTAAGGTGCGCCGAAACGCACCCTACATTAATTAACCCATTTACACCGACTATTCAGGAATCTGAGTCCACTCAGTGTGGAAGAATTCGCCGCGCGGCTTGTCCGTGCGCTCATAGGTGTGAGCCCCGAAATAATCCCGCTGAGCTTGGGTCACATTTTGTGGCAATCTTTCGCGCCGATAGCTATCAAAATAGTCCAGCGACGCGCTAAAAGCCGGCACTGCAATCCCCAGTTGGCTAGCAGTCGCCAACACATCCCGCCAAGCCGATTGGCGATCGAGAATACTCTGTTTAAACTCCGGCGCTAACAACAAATTCGGCAGCGCAGGATCGTCCTTGAAAGCAGTTTTAATCTTGTCCAAGAATCCAGCCCGAATAATACAGCCACCCTTCCAAATTCGAGAAATTTCGCTCAAATCTAGGTTGTAATTATACGACTTAGAAGCCGCACTCAAAAGTGCCATTCCTTGGGCGTAAGAACAAATCTTCGAGCAGTAAAGTGCATCCCGAACTTTGTTCACAAACTCTTTAGTATCGCCCTCATACTTAGCGGTAGGCCCAGTTAGTTCTTGAGAAGCTGTGACGCGCTCAGCCTTATAAGAAGACATGATTCTGGCATTCACAGCAGCAATAATTGTCGGAATACAAACGCCCAATTCCAAAGCACTCATTACAGTCCAGCGGCCGGTACCTTTTTGACCCGCTGCATCCATGATCACCTCAACTAAAGGTTGTTTAGTTTCCGAGTCAATGTACTTGAAAATATTAGCCGTAATTTCAATCAAAAACGAGTTGAGTTCGTCAGTGGTATTCCATTCTGCAAAGACTTCCTGCAACTCCTGGCCGCTGAGTCCACCCACATTTTTGAGCAAATCGTAGGCTTCAGCAATAAGCTGCATATCACCATACTCAATGCCGTTGTGAACCATTTTCACGTAGTGACCGGCACCGCCGGGGCCGATGAATGTGACGCAGGGGCCGTCATCTACTTGAGCCGCAATTTTGACGAGAATCGGCTCCAATTCCTTGTAGGCTGCTAGGGTGCCACCGGGCATCATGCTAGCGCCATTCAGCGCGCCTTCTTCGCCGCCGCTGATGCCCATGCCGACAAATCCCAGTCCGGCTGCTTCTAAGTCTTTGGTGCGGCGTTCGGTGTCATCGTAGAGGGAGTTGCCGCCGTCAATAATCATGTCTTCGGGGTCTAACATGGGTTTGAGCTGGTCAATTACCGCATCTACGGCTTTGCCAGCTTGTACCATCACTAAGATTCTGCGGGGGCGTTCTAGAGCTTCGACGAATTCCGCCAGAGTCTTGGTGGCTACAATGTTTTTGCCGGGGGCGCGTTTTGCCATGAACTCATCGGTTTTGGCTGCTGTGCGATTGTATACAGCCACGGAGAAACCTCTGCTTTCGACGTTCAGGGCTAGGTTTTCGCCCATCACTGCTAGACCGATTAAACCAAAATTTTGCTTTGTCATAAAAATACTGGGTAAGTGGGAAACTCAGAGTCTTTAGACCTGAGAGAGAATTTACTTTTTGTGGAACAGGCCGGAAAGCCTGTTAAGCAAGCATGGTGCAAGATGTCAGTTTAAGTGTATTTTTATATTCAAAAAATTGATGTTTGGTGAATCAGTAGGGTTTTTTTAAGATTTAAGGGATATTAAAGAGATCGGGGGGTGATAATAAAGCAGATATTAAATCGATCGCAGTAACGGTAGATACAAACTAGCCGAAATTTTGGATAAAAGTTAGGAGACTTTGACTATGGAAGATTTGCAGTATCTCGCGGCCTGGGTGAAGGAGCAACACGCTCGTGAGTATATTTTGACTTGGCTGCTGAGTCAACAGGGGCTGTGGTGGTCTGATGGGGATATTTATCAGGCGGTTTTGCAAAAGTCGGGAAAGCTTTTGAAAGCTTATGTGCAGAAAAGGCAAGCGGGAGAGTTATTTGAGGGAATTTCTGAGAAGTTGGGTTCCGATGATAATTGGGATGATTTGGTGGCGAGTTTAGGACGAATTGTTGCTGTTTATCAAGAGGAATTATTGACTTTGCAAGAGCGGGATAGGCGGGGGGATGCGGTAAAAAAAAAATTAATTAGCAAGGATTTAACTAAGGATTTAACTGGGGATTCTTTGTCGGTTTTTGAGGTGCAGCAAGCTTTGCCCGATCCTTATGCGGATACGTTGACTGGGAGATAGTTATTTGTTATTAGTCATTAGTTATTAGTCATTAGTAGGGTGCGCCGCGCGCACCTTACTATTTCCCCAATTTCCGTAGGGGCGGGTTCACCAACAATATTTGTCGCTAACAAACAATCTTGATAAACCCGCCCCCACACACCCGATATTTGGGGTGATTGTGTATGAGGGATTTCTCCTTGAGAGGGGGCGGGTTTATGTAGATTGTCGATGGGAATCGGAGATTGTTGGTGAACCCGCCCCTACAGGAATTATGTTTATACCCAAGAAAACTAATCTGACAATATCTAAATATAGCTGCTGGCTTGACGGGTGAACATTGAGCAGTAAATTCCGTTTGATGCTATCAATTCGTCATGAGTTCCGATTTCTACTATTTTACCATTTTCCATCACGGCGATGCGATCGGCTATTTTTGCTAAGCCCAATCTGTGACTGATGACGATTGTGGTTTTCCCGGCGGCTATTTGGCGGAAGATGCTGTAAATTTCGTGTTCTGTCTTGGGGTCGAGGGCGGCGGTTGGTTCGTCAAAAATTAGCACTTCGGCTGTGTCAATCCGCATGAGGGCGCGGGCGATCGCAATTCTCTGCCATTGTCCCCCCGATAAGTCGATGCCATCTTCTAATTGTTTGCCCAGTGGCGTTTCTAAACCTTGCTCTAAACTATTGACTTTGGCTGCAATTCCTGCTTCGGAAATAGCTGCGTTAATGGCGGTGTCATCCGAGAGGGAAAGCAAATCGCCGAAACCGACATTTTCGCGGACAGTGGAGGGGAAACGGGCGTAATCTTGCATAACGACGGCGATGCGCGATCGCACGTATGCTAGAGAGTACGATCGCAAATCTTTGCCATTCCAGGCGATCGAACCACTTGTCGGATCGTACAGGCGGCCGAGCAGTTTTGCCAAGGTAGTTTTTCCCGCACCATTTTCACCGACAAACACTACCATTTCCCCCGGATTAATCGTTAAGTTGATATCTTCAACAGTGTTTTTATTGCTACCGGGATAGCAGAAAGATAAATGCTTAATCTCAATGCCAATTTTATCCTTTGTGGCACGGGCATCTTGCCCGTGATCTGATACTTGATTTGTGGCACGGGCATCTTGCCCGTGATCTGATACTTGATTTGTGGCACGGGCATCTTGCATTTGACACTTGATTTGTGGCACGGGCATCTTGCCCGTGATTTGACACTTGATTTGTGGCACGGGCATCTTGCCCGTGATCTGACACTTGATTTGTGGCACGGGCATCTTGCCCGTAATCTTCTAAACTAGGCAAACGAGATGCCACATCCACAAGCGGAGACTGCAATTCTGGCTTCAGATCCAACAGTTGAAAAATCGGAGTAACACCGAGGGCAATATCGTACAAATTACTGTAACTATTAATCAGTAACTGCAAACTTTGCTCGACTTGGACAATCAAACCAGAATAAAGCGCCAAATCACCCAAAGTATAGCGCCCTCCCAAAGCTCCCATTACCACATAAACAAATGGCAAAGCTACTCCTATTCTACCAAAAATAGACCATGACAGTATAACAATTGACCCTTTTTTTCTGATGGTCTGCATTTCGCTAAAAAACTGCAAAAACTGACCTTGCCAGCGTTTAAGCCAAAGTTCTTGCAAGCCAAACAAACGCAATTCTTTAGCGTATTCTTCTCCTGTTAATACTCTAGAAGATAAGTTCATTTCGCGACTAATTTTAGCTTGCTTCTTTTGAACTTTCCAGATGATTCTGGTATATTTTCTTTCGATGTAAATTGAGGGAATTGATGAAATTAACATCAGCAGAGGTACCCACCAAGCTATAGCAGCAGCAAGGCTTACAGATGGGATGAAAATAAAAATTCCCGTGATGGTCATGCTGATGCTAAATGCTAGTTGCTGTATTCTGGATACTCCGGTTTTTGCTAGTTCTACAATATTTAATAGTTCTGGGTTTTCAAACAGGGCGATATCGTCGAAATTGGCGACTTTTTCCAGAACTTTTCCTTCAACCGCGCCTTGAAGTCGATGGCGCAAAGATGTTACTGTGAAGGAACTCACTGTATCGATGGAATCGCCAACTAATTTGAGGCTTAAGACTCCAACAATACTCCACACCAAGATTGGCTGAGAAAGCATCAAAGCAAAGGGCTGTGCTGTCTGGGCTTGCAACAACAACCGAGATACTTCATCAATGATTAGTTTATCTAAAAATAGTACGGCAGATGGGGCAGCACCGCTGATGATGTTGAGGATTATTAAATTGCGGAGTTCAATTGGTGCGGCTTTGAGGATT
The DNA here is from genome assembly GCA_004294385.1 of Oscillatoriales cyanobacterium. Classification (GTDB taxonomy): domain Bacteria; phylum Cyanobacteriota; class Cyanobacteriia; order Cyanobacteriales; family Microcoleaceae; genus Microcoleus. The sequence goes on from REAP01000182.1 coordinate 6,166, forward strand.
AAATCCAGACTGCGGCGCAAAGCTTGGAATGTGGTGATTTGGATGGGTTGCATAATGAATGATATTAGTTGACAATTTCGCTGCGAGATACCTTACTCTTTCTAGCAGGATTTGCGGTTAATTCCGGCGGTGAGGCTTGAACAGCTCCCCATTCACTCAAAAAGTCTTTCAACAAAACCTCTTGCTGAGTACGCAATACTTCGACATTAGCGCCTCCATTCATCATCACAAACCAGACAGTTTGCTGTTTCTGAGTTGGCAATGCTCCCCCCAAGGCGCTGACATTATCTAAAGTTCCTGATTTAATTACTGCTAATTTTGGCAATGGCCGTTCTGAAAGTATTCCTTGGTCTTTTCCAACTACGGTTAAAACATCAGCAACTGTCATATTATAAGGTCGAAGATAGCGTTCTAGTGCTAAGAACAAACCGCAAGCGGCGCGAGGCGAAATCAGGTTATTTTCACTTAAGCCGGAACCGTTGACAAGTTGAATTTCTGCGGGGGGAAGTCCGGTGGCTGTTGCCGCTTGTTCGGCGACTACCTTTGCACCACCGACAGTTTCGGCTAACATATCTGCCATCAAATTGTTGCTGTACTGATTCATTTTTTTGATGAGTTCAGCTAGGGGCAAAGAGTGATGTTTGATTAAAGGCTGGGCGGTGATTGTAGGTGTTGATGGAGCAATTTTGACATTACCTTCTATTATTACTTCCGGCTTCGGCGTATTTGGAGGTAGTGTTTGATGTTGGGCTATGGCTTCGGCAGACCATGTTTGGCTGTTCAATCCTTGTTTGAGTAATTCTCCTGATTTGAGGGGATTTAATTCAAAGTTCATGTAAAATTTATTGGCAATTATGAGGCTGCCGGTGATTCGTTTGATGCCTTTTTGATTTAAGGCATTGCCGATCGCGATCGCCTCTTCCCACACAAACAGTGGATCTTCGCCACCTTGAATAATTAAGTCACCTGTTAATACTCCGTTTTTTATGCCTCCGTTTGTGCTAATAAAAGTGATGAATTCGTGTTCTGGCCCGAATTTTTGTAGTGCTACGAGAGATGTTGCTACTTTGGTGATTGAAGCAGCGGGGAGAGGAATTGTGCCTTGATGATTTGCGAGTAAAGTATTCCCAGATTGGATCCAAATGCCTTGATTCTCTTTGGCAAAACCTTGGGATGTCAAGTTCTTGAGGTATTCTTGGATTTTGGTATTTGTGGTGGTTTGGGGATTGCTAGCAGAGACTATTAGTGGCTGATTTACTTTAATTGGCGATGGGGCAATTGTGGCGACAGGGGTGGGAGTGGAAATTTGGGGCGATTCGGTGGCGGTACATCCGGTAATTAGTGTCAAAAGGGCGATCGCGTTTAAATAGCGCATTTTCAGAATTATGTTAATTTTCATCAGATTTTTCAAGAGGACTTACACATAAATATCAAATCATATCAAACAGTAGCAGGGGCAACCACGGGGGGATTGCCCCTACAAAGATTTGTGAAAATTATCGATAAACTGGTCTATCCAGCCAAACTCCCTATACTCAACGGCACCATCTCGCCGTGCATTGTCAGTCCTAATAACATCGGCTCATTCGATCGAATCAACTGTCCTGTAAGGGCGCAGCGTTCCTCCTGCTGTGCTGTGGCATCCATGCTGGCTCGAATATCCGATCGCGTAAACGTCTGGCGGTAATCTCCAGACTTCTGCTGCACATAATTCCATAGCAAATCTCGAATTAAAGCTTGATAGCCTTGATTTCCAGCAAGTTCTTTGAGTCTCTCTTTGAGGTCTCTTTCCAGGCGAATACTGGTCACTTCCATTTCAGTGGTTGAAGTTCTAGGTAGGGTGTGCATATTTTTTCTCCGTGACGGGTGGACAGATGTGTAATATCAGTGTAGTATGTTTAAAGCTAGATGTGAACGTCTATTAGGACTTTCTGCCTTCATTGAAATTTCTCCCCACCTACTCCACTTATCCATCCAAGTTCGATCGCCCTTGCGATCGTGCAAAATCCTCACGGGGCAACCTCATAACGGGCTTTCTGACGATTACTGCAATGTCATGGGCGGATGATAACTGCTTTAAAGGCGGTTATAGTGGATTAGAACAAGTTGCAGAAATTAATCACCACGAAGTAGGCCGAGATGGTCTGGGATTGGCACTATCACAGTGCCATGTGCGAAGCGGGAGGTACTGCTAAACAACGGTACTGGCACAGGATGAAAATTTGCCTTTAGCAGTTTTTCCAGCCCCCGCTTCCTACTAAGAGAAGCGGGGGCATTTGATTGAAAATTTGATGAATTCCCTCAACTTGGGGAACTGATCAGAAACGAGATTTAGCCAATGCTGGGCGAAAAATCTCACATCCAAAACTTGTGCTGAGCGAAGCGTTGCACTGAGCGTAGTCGAAGTGTCGAAGTATCCAAAATCCAAAATTGATGAGGAGAAGCAAGCCATGATTATAGCAACTGATGTATTGAGGCAATCTGTGGTGGTATTTTCTAAGAATTATCTACCGATGAGCCGTGTCAACATCAAACGGGCGATCGTACTTTTAGTCACTGGCAAAGCTGAACCTCTAGATTTTACTACTGGTAATGGCTGGTTGGTGCGATCGCCCAGCACAGCAATTCATGTACCCGAACACATCCGCTTGACTTTGGCAAACAGGGAACGTCTTTGGAAAGTGCCACCGGTGAATCGCCGGGAAGTCCTGCGGCGGGATGCTCATTCTTGTCAATACTGTGGCAGTAACAGGCGTTTGACGTTGGATCACGTTATGCCTAAATCCAAGGGAGGATTGCACACCTGGGACAACGTGGTGGCTGCTTGCGAAGGGTGCAATTCTCGTAAAGGCGATCGAACTCCCATAGAAGCTGGAATGCCTCTGCGGGCTAAGCCAAAGGCTCCCATGCACCCCACTGTTGCTTTTGCCGAAATCTTTTGGCATGAACATCAAATTGGGGAATAGGGCATAGTTACTTGTTAGTCGTTATTGGTTATTTGTTATTGGTTATTTGTTACTTGTTAGTCGTTACTTGTTAGTGGTTTTTCTAATAACAAATAACCCTTCGACCCTTCGACTACGCTGGCTGACGGCGCTCCGCTCAGGGCACCGCAAATAACCAATAACAAATAACCAATAACCAATAACCAATAACCAATAACCAATAACAAATAACAAATTTAAGGCTGTCAATATGCTGAAGTTGACTTACACTGAAACGGGCTTTAACCTGGAGCGTTTAGCTCAATCTCCCGAACAGTTGGTGGCGCTGCGAGTTGTGCTGGCTATGCGAGTTGGTCAAAGCATCAGCGTCGAACCTAGCACTGCGGCGTTTTTGCTCAGAGCGAATTTATCGGCACTTTCTCTACTGGAATCTGAGGCCCGCGCGGATGGAAGTGGTACGATCGCCCTTTGTGTTGCTGATGCTGAATATGTAGAGGTGACTTTGCGCGGAACCTGGATTTCTCTGTCTGAGGGCGCTGATGGTGTGTTTATGACCGTTTTGGGCGATCGGGCGGAGTTCTTGGTACTCAAACTCTGGCTGGAAACTCAGCCTGCTAACTCTGTCGTCGAAGAAGTCGGCGATTGAGATTAAAGAAAGAATCCCTATCTTTGTGGAACAGGCATCTTGCCTGTTCTAAATTTTGTGGAACAGGCATCTTGCCTGTTCTAAATTTTGTGGAACAGGCATCTTGCCTGTTCTAAATTTTGCATCTTGCCTGTTCTATAGTTGGGTTTCGTTCCTCAACCCAACCTACTACTATTTCCTCCCATCTCCCCCTCTCCCCATCTCCCCCTCTCCCCATCTGCAATCAAGGTGTATAAATGATATTGAAGTAAATCCCAGAATCTTGAAGATTGTCTCCCCGATCGCGAATTCTCACCAAAGGCAAAGCATATTCTACCCGAACATTCACCCGTGGTATCGGTTCCCAAATCACACCCAAACCCAAACCAGCCAAAAATCTCTGACTCGTTAACTTATTCGGATTATTTGGCATATTCCACACCGTACCCGCATCAAAAAACGGAGCCAATTGAAGTTTGGGAGCACCGGAAGCATCCCTTTGCACAGTCATCCGATTTTCAATCGAAAATCGCAAACCATTGTCACCAGAACGGGCATTTTGTCGATAACCCCGCAAAGATTGTCCGCCACCAATTACAAATTGTTGAGAAGACAACAAACTATTAGCTGACAACTGCAAGTCTCCCTGCACAATTAATAAATGTTTGTTATTCAATCGCTGTACCCGCTGCACTTGACCTAGCCAACTCAAAAATTGCCCATCTGGCTCAGAACCCTTGTTGCTCGTCGCATCCAACAAGTTAGTGCCGATCGTAAATTGCGATCGCAGTGCCCAAGCACCTTGCGGATCCCGCCGAATATAGTCCTGTCCCAGTTTAATTGCACTCGTAGTGCTCACACCCCTAGAGTCCGGGCCGATGCCAAAAGCAGTCGGTTCACCACCAACAAAAGTACGGCCTGTTTGATAAGTAAAACCCGCAGACAAGGCAAATTCCTCGATCGGCGATCGCACTAATGGCTGGCGATAACTAACTTCAAACAAATTAGATTTTCCCGAAATATCAAAATCGTCAAAAGGTGCTTGCACAATACTATTGCGATTCGGTGCCGCCCTGAGTTGCAAAGTACCATTCATCGCATTTAGCGGAACGCGATAGCTAAAATCAAACACATCAGAATCGCCGATCGATCGGTAATAAGCCCCCGCAAGTTCGTCGCCATTTCCGGTGATATTGCGGTGGCGCAAACTAACTCCCAATCTTGTAGAACCGACGCTAGGAGGCGAGTAATTGTCAATACTAAAACTAGATTGAAACGGATTAGCTTCCGAGACGCGAACTATCAGAACGCTCTCCCCTTCATTATCACTTGCCCGCAGTCTAGCTTCTATATTATTAAATAAAGGATCGACTCGCAACAAGCGGAGTTGGTCTTCTAATTTTGCTGTGCTTAAAGGCATTCCGGCACCGAGTCTAATCCGGCTGCGGATATACTCTGGATTTAATCTTTTCGTTCCTTCAACCTCAATTAATCTGCTGAGTCTACCTTCGATCACTTGAATTTGGACTATCCCTGCGGTGATAGCTTGGGGCGGTAAGACAGCTCTGGAGGTGATGTAGCCTCGATTGAGGTAAATTTCGGTAATTTTGTCAGCTACTTCCTTGAGTTGTGTTAGGGTCGCAAAACGTCCCTCTAACGGGCTGACTAAAGCTTTAATTTCATCGGGGCTGAGAATAGTGCTCCCAACTACTTGAATTTTCTGAATTTTAATTTCCCCAGAAGGCATGGCCGGGGGAACTGGTGAAGGTGGCTGCGGCTCAACTTTTGGCGATGCTTCAGAAGGTTCTGGGGATGGCTGGGGGGCTGGTTGCAGGAATCGATCGCGATTTGGGTCTGGCTGACTCGGTGGTGGCGGTAACGGCGGATTTTGTGCTCGATCGCGGTTTAAGTCACGGATGTTGCCCAGTGGTATCTGTGCGTTCTGGGCTAAAAAACTACAATTTAGCTGGTTCTCACATTTTAGATCGTGCTCAACCAGTTGGTTTGTGGCAGGCAAAATATTGGCAGCACCATCTGCTGCATTTTCCCTATTTGTTGAGTTGGAAGCAGTAGCACGCAACTGAGAAATATCTGAAGTTTCGGCTCTAGCTTGATTTGCACAGGAGGGAATGATTGAGACTGCACTCAGCAGTGAGACTCCAAACCGAAACATTACAATATTTACAGTGCGGCGCATAATTAATTGTTTGTAATAACTTTGTTTGCTGGTCGAACCTACCAGTCGATCCTTTAAGATTAATCTAATTTATCGCTCAAATATTGAGCAGTCCGGCTGTCTCCGAGCGAAGCAGCCCTGAGTGCTCATGCAAACAAAAAGTTAAATTTATTGTTTATTTGCAAAATTTACATTACTTGGGATTAATGGTTCTTGGGCAATTTTCCCTAGCTCAACCGAACCCAGCAATTCTGACCACTTGAGTGCTAAGCTGTCATCGCTCGGAGACGAGAGGCGCAGTTGGGCGAGAGTTGTGAGGTATTCATACCAGATACCTTGTTCGGTCAAAATGTTGAGTCCGCGATCGGGCGATCGCTCCAACTCCGTTTTCAGGATTGGGGCGATCGCAGTCCGGTTGATCCACCCAGAAACCAGAACATCCTCTCGAGAGTTTTTTGGGTTGCATTTGATAGTAAAGTACCAGTGATAGTTTTTGCCAACTTCCAGGGCTGGCGAATTGCTGTCTTCGCCCAGGCTGACACCAACAATACCGGGACGAGTCGTGACCATCTGAAAACTTTTTTTGTAAATTGTTTTGTCGCTTTCGTCAGCTAACTCAAATTGCACTTTTGTGTTCAGTGCTATGGGAACGTAATAGAAAAACGTCGGCTTTGCCGATATGGTTCGCCCCATAGTTGATTTCGGAATCAAGGCCGTTGTAGCAGTCGGGCAATTCGAGCCGCGCGTTCCTCCGCCTTCCCGCCGTCCGGGTACTCCTTGTTCCGGCGGTTGAAAGTTATTCCAGATCGTGCCTAGTTTATGGCTGTTGAGTCTGCTTCCGGTTTGGGAAGAAGATTGAACTGTTTGCCCGTCCCAGGGTAGATTTTGGATGTTCGGGCTAGGTCCGCCGTTGGCGGGATTGTTCAGAGCCTCTGCTGGTAATGAGAAACTAGCGGTGGTAACTGCCTTCAAAGACAGAATTAAAGAAAGGGTCACGATTTTTAGATAACACTTTGTCCAAGCCATGATTGACCAGCCTTCTGATAAACCGAGAAACTTTGTCACACAATTTTATTCTACCCAAAGTTTCTGCATATATAGTAATCTGCTGTACTTAATTTAGATCTTTAGGTAGATACTATTAAGTTTGAGGATCCAACATATCTAGAATTCTATGTCGCGATCTTGAGTGGTAGCTTAGTAGTTATACTGAGTTAGATGCAGGTTCTAAGACTACTGGATGTCTGAAGTGACTCAGTTTCAATCCGATACTTGCTCAATTAGTAATATGGCAATAAGTTTAGCTTGACATCCTCTCAGCTCTAAAGAGACTGAGATTCCTAAGACTCACGACTTAGGTTTCTGCTTCCTAGCACCAGCCTTAACAGATTTACTCTGTTCTGGTCTTATGGTCGCTCCACAGACTGACACGGCAAGCCCTGCCGCCAAAATATTCCTTGCTGCATTTACATCTCTGTCGTGATGGGTGCTGCATTTAGGACAATTCCACTCTCTAATATTTAAAGGCAACTTATCCACAACGTAACCGCAATGTCCACACCGCTTAGAGCTAGGAAACCAACGCTCAATCTTGACAAGGGTACGACCATACCAGTTGCACTTATATTCAATTTGCCTGATTATTTCCCCCCAACTAGCATCGCTAATCGAGAGGGAGAGTTTTCTGTTTTTGAGCATATTCTTCACAGACAAATCCTCGACTGCGATCACTTGGTTTTCGCAAACCAATCGGGTTGTCAATTTGTGCAGAAAATCCTTACGGGCATCGCTAATTTCTGCATGAACTTTAGCGACTTTCAATCTTGCCTTGTGACGATTGTTAGAGCCTTTCTTTTTTCGACTAAGAGCTTTTTGAACTTTACGCAATTTCTTACGCTTTTTCTTGAAGCTCTTGGGATTAGCAACTTTCTCACCATTACTCAAAGCAATCAAGCTAGTAATGCCCAAATCTAAACCAATTTGATTAGGAGACTCAGGCAATGTTTCAATCTGAACATCTACCAGTAAGGAGACTGTCCACCGTCCAGAGGGCGAGAGCTTCACCGTTATCGTTGATGGCTCTGCTCCGACCGGGAGTTGACGACTCCAAACAATATCTAGGGGCTGAGAACATTTTGCTAGAAATACTTTGCCATCTTTCCACTTGAAAGCAGACTTAGTAAATTCAGCATTACCGCCGTGATGTTTTTTCTTGAAGTTGGGATATTTAGCTCGTCCTGCAAAGAAATTAGTAAAGGCGGCTTGTAAATGTCTTAGTCCTTGCTGTAATGGGACACAACTAACTTCCGACAGAAAATCCAAGTCTTCTTGTTTCTTCCAACTGGTTAGCATTGTTGAAGTTTCAGAGTAACCGACCCGCTCTTGTCGTTCATACCACGCTTCGGTCCTTGCGGCTAAGGCACGGTTATAGACAAATCGAGCGCAACCCATCGTTCTCCGAAGCAAGATTTCTTGCTCAGGAGGTGGATAGAATCGGTACTTGAATGCTTTTTGCGTCATACTTACATTGTATCATCTATCATGTGAGTATAGTCATCTAATTAGCAAGAAATACCACGGGGAATAAATTCCCTTGAGTCGTTTTTCCTCTCAGGGCTCAAGCCACTGAGTTTCCAAACTCCCACATTTTTTTTTATGAATCTCGATTCACCAGTGATCTATGACAAACAGCCTTCACGGCTGCGGATGGTAAGACCAATCGGAGTCTACGCACTGCATGGCATTGCATTTTTAGGAAATAGATTGTTCGCTGTCGATCGGGTAGAAGGGCTACTATTGGAGATCGATCGAGAAAGTGACAACACTACTGTATTAAATTCTTGTCAAACGGCTAAGTTTGCTGGTGCAACTGGACTCGCCCTAGAGGAAGATACCCTGTGGTTTGCACAAGGTGAGGATATTTGTTGCTGTCGGGGCGCAATTCGGGACGGGGAACTCGCTCAACTGAAACCGGAACATTTTGTTTCGCTGCCTTATGCTGCTGACGGGATTGCTGTTTGGAAATCTACACTTTATGTGACTTGCCAAAGACTGGGCTATATTCTGGTTTTTGACTGCAATACTGGTCGGGAGATTACTCGATTTTATGCTCCCGGTATAGGTATAGAAAATATTACTGTCCGGGATGAAGAAATTTGGGTTTGCGACAAGACTGAGCAAACTGTTTACTGTTTGGAACGGGCAAATGGGGATATTAAATTTAGCGTTTTAACGCCATTTGAGAATCCTTCTGGTTTGGCTTTTCACAAGGATTCGGAAACTGGGGAAGAGGTTCTTTATGTAGCTTATGCTGGAGATGAACTTTATATCCGGGATGACCCGAATTCTGAAGATCCTTTTCAGTTGACTAAGCGCGATCGCACTTTTATTCAACCTTTGTCTTTTTACTACAACGAAGCCGAACGCTACGCTCTGTCAAACGGTTTTTTGATGGAAATGTCCTATGTAGAGGAACTGTCTCCCCTCGATGAGGTGGAAATTGATAATTTGGAGTGGCGGATTGCTCTACCTTCGGAAACTGATCGCCAAAAGGTGAGACAAATTACGGCGATTGGGATGCCTTTTACTGAGGAAATTCAGGAAGGGGAACGGATAGCGGTGTTTAAGTTCGATCGGCTTCATGCTGGAGAACGCCGAATTTTTGGCTGGAAGGCTTTGCTGGAAGTTCGGGCAATTAAGTATCAATTATTGCCCCGGAATGTCGAAAAGATTCCTCAACTGTCGCCGGAGTTTGAAGCTAAGTATTTGGTGGATAATGATAATTTGGCGATGGATACGGAGATTGTGCGATCGGCTGCAACGGCTGCTATTGGCTCAGAAACTAACATTCTCAGGAAATTGCTCAGCATTCGCAATTTTGTTTATGACCAACTTTCCTACGGAATTAGACCTCATATTGACACGCCGGATATTGTGCTACGTCGTGGTGTTGGTTCCTGTGGTGAATACGTGGGAGTTTTGTTGGCTTTAGCAAGGTTAAATGGAATTGCTTGTCGCACGATTGGACGCTACAAGTGTCCGGCTTTTGGTGACAGAAAAGGTTTGCCGTTAGAGCCTGATTTTAATCACGTTTGGCTGGAGTTTTATATTCCAGGTTTTGGCTGGGTACCGATGGAATCTAATCCTGATGACATTCAAGATAGAGGCCCTTATCCTTTGCGATTTTTTATGGGTTTAGCTTGGTATCATGTAGAAATTGGCAAGGGAATTCGGTTTCAAAGTCTGACGAGTGGGGGTCTTCCTTTGAACAGGGAGAATGTTTCTGTGGGGACGCTGGCCATTAATCATGTTAGGTTTACAATTTTGTCAGAGTTGCCAGCAATTTGAAGGAAGAAGTCATTAGTCATTAGTCATTAGTCATTTGTTCTAATAACCAATCACCAATCACTAATAATCAATCACCAATCACCAACAACCAATTATGAGTTTACCGGAGGCGTTGTGGAATTTTCTATTGCTAATTTTCTGGTTTTAGTGGCTTTTATACTACTGGTGACTGTTACCGGTGGGGTTGCCTATTTGACGGCGGTTGAGTGGGGCGATCGCAGACGATTAGATGAGGCTAAACGAAAAAAGAAATAGCTATTTGCTATTGACAAATTGCAGTTTTTGTGATATGAAACAAGGCGAGCCAATTGGGTCGCCTTGTTTTGAGATTTTTGGTAATGAACAGGCTCTCCGGCCTGTTCCACAAAGAGTCAATTTTGTTGTGGGGTGGGCATCCTGCCCGCGCAGATGAAGGCAGCTAAACTGAAATCTTGCATGCCTGTTCCACAAAGAGTCAATTTTGTTGTGGGGTGGGCATCCTGCCCGCTCATGAAAGGCTGATTGATGATGGTCTAAGATTTTTGGCTAAATGCAGATATTGTCAATGATCCACCCACGAATCAGTTCGTTGATCTGTTCTGGTACTTCGTCATGAGGACAATGACCGGCTTTGATAAAGTGTTCGGTCAACTGGGGATAGTGTTTGCGAAATTTGGCGCTTCTGTCTGTAGAATTCATCCAAGGGTCGCCTGAACCCCATAGCATTAAAAGCCCACAGGTTAATTGACTCAGTAAGATGTCTATTTTTTCACCTTGGGGTGTTCTGAATACGGAGGCGAATACTTTGGGTGCACCCCGATCGCACGATGGTTGATAAATTTCTTCTACTAATTGGTCTGTGACAGCGCTCTGGTCTAAATATACTTTCTCTAGGGTTTTGCGAATTGTCGATCGCCGGCGCACGTATTGGAACAGCAGAAAACTTGCCCAATCTTGCTGAAATAGGGTTTTAGCTACGGTAGATATGGCTTTTTGCAAGGGCGGGGCTTCGGGTGCGGGTTGGGGTTCGCTGAAAGGGCCGGCGCTGTTGATTAAGATTAGTCCAGCGGCGGATTCGGGACGTTGTGCTGCTACACACAAGGCTGCGTAGCCTCCGAGGGAGTTGCCGGCTAATACGGCGGGCCGGCCGATAACGTTGGTGATGAAGTCGTGGAGTTGGTCACGCCAGAGGTCGCCACTATATGACATTTCGGGTTTTGCCGATCGCCCAAATCCGATCAAGTCGATCGCCCACACTTCAAAATCCTGACTAAGTTCGCTGATATTTTTCCGCCAATGGTCTGTGGATGCCCCAAACCCGTGAATTAATAGCAGTGGAGGGCGATCGGGATGCGGAGAGCTAGATCGAACATAATACACAGAATGGCCCCGCCACTGCCAGTAAGTGCCTGGAATTGGGGCTGCGGTGATGGCTGGGGTTGTTTGCATTATGTAAAAAATTAATGATTTACATTAACTATTGTATCAGAATAGTTTAAGAATACGAGCTTATGATATGCAGTCATCGGCGATCGGGCTGACCAAGAATTTCAAAGGTGGTACAAGCCCCCGGATTTATCCGTGGAATCAATCCAAAATCGAAAATCGAAAATCCTCAAGAAAGAGTATTTATCCGTGGGGTCAATCTAAAATCTAAAATCTAAAATCTAAAATCGATTGACAATCCGCTATCACAAAAGAGGGATCGACGGATTTAGGTACATTTCCTACTGATTAGGGCTAGGGATCCTAGAGCGAGGATTTTGGGGATGGCATTGGCGAATTCGTCGCCCGGGAGTGGGAGAAGCAGTAAAACCTGAGATTTGCAAAGTTCCAGAATATTTCGTGAAACTATTTGCTTTTATTCATGGTTTTGATACTCTAAAATATAGATAGAGCTGTGGCGCTCAGTCGATCGGCATTATTAATACTAGGGGAGCCAACTATGCAGGGTGTGAACATTATTCACCTGAAAGTTAGGGAGTTTTCTGAGTGATTGCTATCTCAGCCCGTCCGGTCGGACGCAATTCGATTACGATTAGCTTTGCTTCTACCTTATACCTTTGTCCTGTTTTGGATCTGCTCCTAGCAGAGGTTCCGGAGCAGTGGCAAGCGGAGTTACGGTTGGGGCTTCAAGAAGCTTTGGTCAATGCTGCTAAACACGGAAACAAGCTAGACCCCAGTAAAACTGTTGGAGTCCGTTTTTCGATCGTCCAAAATCAATATTGGTGGGTGATATCGGACGAAGGATCAGGCTTTGAAGCCCCTTGTAGTTGCAATTTTTCTATAGAAAATTGCGACAGTCATCTTGCAGATAAGTCTGAACTCCCTGATGTTGAACAGGAATGTGGTAGGGGATTGTTTATTCTTCACCAGATATTCGATCGGGTTGAGTGGAATTCTCAGGGTACAGAGTTAAGGGTATGCAAAGAAGTTAGCAGTCGCTCTCGGCTGCCTAACTGGCGCTAAAACTACTACTATTTAGCAGAATTTTTAACTTTTATGCACCATCGGGCTGCAAACTTGTGGCACGATGGTTTAAGTTTTGAGGTGGTTCTTGAATTATTAATCAACAAAAAGTTGATTTAGGTATTTAATTCAAAATTCAAAACTCAGAACTATTTTCCATGTCCGTGGGTAGGGCAGGGAGGAGCTGAGATCGATCGATCTAGCCATCCTGCGGCTTGATTCAAGCGAGGGAGAGCTTCTTCGGGCTGATTTTTGAGCAAAAAGACCAAAGCAGCTCCAGCTTGCTCACAGGCGCGGGCTGAACGGTTAGTTTTGAGACGATGCCAATCTTTTTCGGAGATGGCGAGGCGCGCGGCGAGAGCTTGGGCTAGTTCTACCGTGCTAAGCTCGTTGAGGTTGACAGTTTTAGTGGTTTGTGTAGTTTCAAGCATAGGTCAGAAGGAAGAAGGAAGAAGGAAGAAGGAAGAAGGAAGAAGGAAGAAGGAAGAAGGAAGCCCAACGACTGCGTTTATCCTGAGCGGAGCGCTGTCCTGAGCGGAGTCGAAGGGTCGAAGGGCTCAGGGAACACTGCACATGATAGCAACTAGATTGTAAATTAGTTTGTTAATTATTCTCACGTTTGCGGATCAAAATGCCTCAACAGCCGTCAGAGTTAAATCTAGAGACACCGGGAGATGAAAGTGAGTTTGTTCAAGTGCTGGAAACTGTGGAGCGATCGCTCGTGGCAGTCAAAGAACGGTACACTCAAATTCAGGTCGATCGCCTACGTCAAGCTGAACTCGGTAATCTACGGGAAGATGTCCGCAAATCTGTGCGCCAAAATCCCACAACACAACTTAAGCAAGAATTGCGGGAAATTGAGCAAGAATTGGAAGCGATCGAGTTAAATTTAGAAAGCAGTTTGTTTTCTTGGGCTAGCATCAAACAACCTTTTTGGCAAGCAGTTCGTTTTGGGGGACTTGGTATTTTGCTCGGTTGGATGTTGAAATCCTATACAGGTTAAAATTGAAAGTTAAGATTTGTAGGGGCGGGTTTTACCAACCATAATCGCCTGAAACTCATGATCTCGTAAACCCGCTATTAGTTTGATAAAAAGGATTAGAAAATATGACAAATCAACGAATTGCAGCAATTTTGCGGGGTGGTGAACCCGATGAAACCGTAACTGTTCAAGGTTGGGTTCGTACTAAGCGCGAATTGAAAGAATTTGCCTTTGTGGAAGTCAACGACGGTTCCGCGATGGCTAATTTACAAGTAGTTATCAATGCCGATTTGCCAGATTTTGAAAATGTACTTAAACAATTAAATACAGGTGCATCTTTAGAAGTTTCGGGAGTGTTGGTAGCTTCTCCGGCGAAGGGACAACGCATTGAGTTAAAAGCATCCACAGTTCAAGTTTACGGCGATGCAGATCCGCAAACTTATCCGCTGCAAAAGAAGCGCCATTCCTTGGAGTTTTTGCGAACAATCGCCCATTTGCGGCCGCGCACAAACACCCACGGTGCTGTTTTTCGGGTTCGCAATGCTTGTTCAGCAGCCATACATCAATTTTTTCAAGAACGTGGTTTTTTGTGGGTTCACACTCCTATTCTTGCTGCTAGCGACTGTGAAGGTGCAGGAGAAATGTTCGCCGTTACTAACTTTGATTTAAAGAATGTCCCGCGCACTGATTCCCAGGAAGTTGATTATACGAAAGACTTTTTTGGTAAACGCGCTTATCTGACAGTAAGTGGTCAATTGGAAGCGGAAATCATGGCGATGGCTTTCGGTAATGTTTACACTTTTGGCCCGACTTTTCGAGCGGAAAATTCTAATACTTCGCGACATTTGGCTGAGTTTTGGATGATTGAACCGGAGATGGCTTTCTGCGATTTGCAGGGAGATATGGATTTGGCTGAAGCATTTTTGAAGTATATCTTTAAATATGTGCTGGATCATTGTCCAGAAGATATGGAGTTTTTTAACGAACGTATTGATAAGACGGTTTTAGCTACTGCGGAAAATATCATTAATAATCAGTTTGAGCGCATTACCTATACGGAGGCGATCGCACTTTTGGAGAAAACTGACAAAAAGTTTGAATTTCCGGTAAGTTGGGGCTTGGATTTGCAGTCGGAACATGAGCGTTATTTAGCTGAGGAATTGTTTAACAAACCAACAATTGTCACCGATTATCCCGTCGGAATTAAAGCATTTTATATGCGTTTAAACGATGATGAAAAAACTGTACGAGCGATGGATATTTTGGCTCCTAAGCTGGGGGAAATCATCGGTGGTTCGCAGCGGGAAGAACGGCTGGATGTGTTGGAGAAACGCATGGAAGCTCAGGGTATGAATCAGGAGGAATTGTGGTGGTATTTGGATTTGCGCCGCTACGGTACTGTACCTCATGCTGGCTTTGGTTTGGGGTTTGAACGGTTAGTGCAGTTTATGACGGGAATGGGGAATATTCGGGATGTGATTCCGTTTCCGAGAGCTCCTTTGAGTATTGACTTTTAGCGGAGCCAAAATGAGGAGACGGCAGTGCCCATAGGTGTCAACTTAAGCCTGAAAGCCCTCCAAGTCGGTCTGTGGGCTCGCGAGTCCGCCAGGGGTTAAAACCCAGGGCTGTTTCATTCTCGAATTTTAGC
The DNA here is from genome assembly GCA_004294385.1 of Oscillatoriales cyanobacterium. GTDB lineage: Bacteria > Cyanobacteriota > Cyanobacteriia > Cyanobacteriales > Microcoleaceae > Microcoleus. The sequence goes on from REAP01000182.1 coordinate 21,337, forward strand.
ACAGCTAAAATTCTGAATGAAAAAATTCACATCCTCATCGGAAACTCAAAATTCAAC
>REAP01000183.1 GCA_004294385.1 Oscillatoriales cyanobacterium
TTCTTGAGAATGGTGCAACATATGGGCGGGCAGGATGCCCACCCCACAAAAAAAATCATTCTTTGTGGAACGGGCATCTTGCCCGTTCTTGAGAATGATGTAACATATAAGATTGCCCAAACTCCATCTTAAGAGTGATTGCGGGGAGTGCGCGCACCAGCAGATGCTCCAGCCATTGACGCAACTAAACCCAGCAGGGAGCCGAACAAAAACGACCAACCCGCCTTAGCAGCATTGCCGGCAATATCGCGAGCATCCTGAGCAGATACATTAGGCGCTTGATTAGGCAAATTCACCCCGCCCTGTTGCGCTTGATTAATCGCAGCTCCAGCATTGGCGGCGACTACGCCAAAAGTACCTGCTACTCCATTTGCTAACAGCCAAGAGCCAATTGTTAAGGTAGTTGCCCACAAAATTGCTCCGTTCAAAAGGGCTGTGTTCCGATTCATTGGCCCGCAAGCACGAGCTGTCACCCAACCGCCAAGGCCCAAGCTAATTAATAAACTGATAATTGACCAAATTCCGATGCCGGTACCGACGTTGCCGGCTATACTGCGGGGAGCTCCTGAATTAGCAATGTTGCTCAAGCCGATCGCAGCACCCAAAGCACTTAACACCAATTGCGAGCCGATCGCAATTACCAAACCTGAAAAAATCGGGCCCCACCGGACTCGATCATGGTATTCCATGACTGAATTAACAACCACGGGTTCGCTAACAATGTTATCTACAGGTCTATTGACGTATGACATAGCTTTTTCCTTTCTTGTGTTTGTTTACAATTGGTTTATTTTTTAACAGCATCCCATCTAAATATTGATTGTGGCGGAGATTGATGGCAACTGTATCGGTCTGGGGAAAGAACCAGTATCTATGTCTGAAGAAAGAAACTAAAAAGTCATTAGTCATTAGTCAGCAGCTATTAGCTAATGACTGCTGACTAATGACTAATGACTATTTTATCCAGTTAGAAAAGTTTGCGGATGTATGGATAAAGGAAAGCTTAGCGCAGTTTTACCGCCGTTCCAACAGCAGTAATTAGCAGCAAAGCTCCCTTGGTGTCTACATTAATCGTGCCGGTGTCAATTTCCACCCCGATGACGGCATTTGCACCCATTCTCTGAGCCCTTTGTTCGAGTTCCGCGAGGGCATCTCGTTGTCCTTTGAGAAACACTTCCTCATAGCTACCTGTGCGCCCGCCGATGATGTCTCGAATTCCCGCGAAGAAGTCTCGCAGGGCGTTGGTGCCGTAGACTACCTCAGCAGTTACAATTCCAAGGTAAGATTGAATTTCTGCCCCTTGGATAATATCAGTTGTTGTTACAATCATCAGTTGGCCTCGATCGCAAAATTTTTGAGTTGGTCTTGTGCTGTAGATTGACTACATCTCGTCGCTCAGAGATTCCTGGTCAATCCTCAGTTGTCTGTTTAGCAACCTGACATCAACTCGCTCTTTCATTCCACACACTCTTTCAAACAAATGGCCGTGTACAAAAAAAGTCTCTTGGTATTCAGTACGTTGTTGATAGCGGGACTCGCTGTCGCTGCGCCGCTTCGGGCACTCTCAGCAGAAACCACTGTTCAAGTCAACCCTGAAAATAATGCAAATTTGGATAGTCTGTTGCGAAAAGGGCGCGAATTGGTCGATGTGGGAGACTACGGTAAGGCGATCGCCATTTATGAGCAAGCAGCCCGTTTAGATGCTGAAAACCCCCGCATTTTTTCGGGTATTGGTTATTTAGAAGCGCGTCAGGGCAACTATCAAGCCGCAGTAGAATTTTACCAGCAAGCGATCAGTCTCCAACCCAACAATGCTGACTTTCAATACGCCCTAGGATATGCGATGGCGAATTTGCAAAACTATCCCGCCGCCGCCACAGCTTATCGTCGCGCCGCCCAACTTGATCGCAAAAATGTGAATGCCCTGCTCGGTTTGGGAGTTGTACTATTTCAGCAACAAGATTATAGCGGCGCTTTTAAAGCTTACCAACAGGCGATCGCGATCGACCCCAAAAATTGGCAAGCTTATTCTTCAATGGGTTTAGTCTTAATCCAGCAAGGAAATTTTTCCAGTGCAGTTAATCTGCTCCAGCAAGCAGCCAAACTCGCTCCAAAACAAGCCAGCATCCAGTTAAAATTAGGTACTGCATTACTCCGCAGTGGTAATACTTCCGAAGGAGTGGCAGCTTTTGAAGAAGCTGCAAAACTAGAGCCTAAAAATGCAGATGTGCAGTTAGAAATCGGCGAACTACTCAGAACTCAAAATGACTTAGACGGAGCGCTTGTAGCTTATCAGCGGGCTGTTGGAGTGCGACCTAATTTAGTGGAAGCACACACTGCGATCGGGGAAATTCAACTGGAAAAACAAGATTCATTAGGAGCGATTATCTCTTTTCAGCGAGTGATTAAGCTCGACCCTAACAGAGCCGAAGCCCATTATAACTTGGGTATTGCACTCAAAAGGCGCGATCGGACATCCGAAGCAGTTCAAGCTTTTAAACAAGCCCTCGATACTTACCGTCAGCAAGGCAACAATGATGGTGTTCAAAAAGTAGAGGCAGTGCTCAAGCAACTCAAGTAATTGGTAATTGGTAATTGGGCATGGGGCATGGGGCCGATGCCCTATGAGGCCGATGCCCTATGAGGCCGATGCCCTATGAGGCCGATGCCCCATCCCCAGAGCTTCATTAAAGTAATACGGGATGCGGGAAACTCAGACACGAAGAGTGCTGAGAGGAAAGCGGCACGGGGGACTTCAGTCCCCGTGTTCTTGAAAATGTGGTATAGTTTGATTTGTTAGTAAGAATAAAAACATCTACGTGTTGAAGCATCCTAGTATCGGAGAAATCCCTGCAACTTAGTACACAAGAGTGAGAGGTAACACAAAAAGAGCGGTGGGATGGCAGGATGCTGAGCGTACCGCGTCTTGGCAAGCGTGATGGATTCTGAAAGCATTAGAAACAATAAAAGTAGCTGGTAACTATCGCTTGACGATTGGTGACTAGGTAGGCGGCGTTTGACGGTCGCAGCGAGATTAGACTTAGGTAACACCCTTAGTCTAATTCTGTCCGCAGAATCTCAGTGTCTTTAGACCTGAGAGTGTCAATAATATTCTGTTGATATAGGTTGACTTATCCACTATACTCGCCTAGACTAGACAAATCAACCAGTCTTTAGGAAAATAGAGGTGACTAAAACCAAAAAAGCCATAGGAGTTCAGCAAGTATTGCTGTCGCCCAATCAGGAACTTCAAGCATTGTTAGAGTATCTCTGTCAGCAATCTGGCAAGCTTTACAATAGTGGCGTTTACTTGGCTCGTCAAACTTTTTTCAAGACAGGAAAACTGTTGGCGGGAAAGTTTGACTTATCTTTTGAATCGTCAGTTGCGAAGTCAATGGTTGCTAAGTCGTTGCCATCAACACCAATGCAGCAAACATTGATGTCAGTCACAGAAGCTTTTAAATCTTTCAAAGAATTAAGAGATTTGTATCTCAAAGGTCAATTGCATTTTAAACCCAAGCCGCCGGGATACCTGAAAGGGTCTAAGTTGTTCAAAGTAGCTTATCCTAATTCGGGAGGGTTAAGACCTAAACTTGTTGGCAATCAGTTAAGATTTTCCTTGGGCTTGACAGTGAGACGATGGTTTGGAGTTGACGAATTCTTTCTGCCGATGCCGTCAAATCTGAATTTTTCAAAAGTTAAAGAGTTGACAATCCTCCCTAAGAATGGCGCTTTTTATCTTGAAACGTCCTATGAGGTTGAAAAAGAACAACATAATCTGGACATCAATCAAGCATTGTCAATCGATCTGGGGACTGCTGACAATTTAGCAGCTTGTGTTGACACACTAGGCAATTCCTTCTTGATTGATGCTCGCGCCATGAAAGCGATGAATCAATTGTGGAACAAGAAAGTAGCAACTAGAAAAGAAGGAAAGCCTGAAGGCTATTGGAATAACTGGCTAGACCGCGTAACTCGCAAACGCAATCACCAAATGCGTGATGGCATCAATAAGGCTGCGAAGTTGATTGTCAGCCATTGCTTGAAATACAGGGTCGGGAATATTATTTGCGGTTGGAATCAAGGTTTCAAATCTCATGTCAATATGGGCAAAAAGAACAATCAAAAGTTTGTTCAAATGCCTTTAGGAAAGCTGAAAGACCGATTAAATCAACTGTGTGACTTACACGGTATTAAGTTTACCGAAACCGAAGAAGCGTATACCTCCAAAGCTAGTTTTTTAGATGGAGACTCCCTGCCCAAGTACGGCGAAAAGCCGGAAGGGTGGAAAGCATCTGGAAAACGAATTAAGCGTGGATTGTATCAGTCTGTTGATGGAACTGTGGTGAATGCAGACTTAAACGGTTCTGCCAATATCCTCAGAAAAGTAGCCAGTAAGTTAGGTGTAAGCCTTGACCAACTGGGTAGACGGGTTTTGACGACCGTAGCGAGAGTTAGACTTTGGGCTTTACCCAAGCCTACTCTGTCCGCAGAATCTCAGTGGCTTCAGCCCGCTTGAGTGTCAACTATGCAAACCTATGATGTGATTATCATCGGAGCGGGTCACAACGGACTGGTCTGTGCCTCTTATCTCCTCAAAGCCGGATACACTGTTTTATTGTTAGAAAAACGTTCAGTCCCCGGCGGTGCAGCAACTACCGAAGCTGTGATTCCCGAATTGCCGGATTTTAAATTCAACCTTTGTGCGATCGACCATGAATTCATCCATTTAGGGCCAGTAGTCGAAGAATTAGAACTGGGAAAATACGGATTAGAATATCTCGAATGCGATCCAGTCGTCTTTTGTCCCCATCCCGACGGCAAGTATTTCTTGGCCCACAAATCCCTCGAAAAAACCTGTGCTGAAATTGCCAGATATAGCGAACGAGATGCTAAGAAATATGCCGAATATACCGACTATTGGCAACGCGCTTTAAATGCGATGATTCCGATGTTCAATGCGCCTCCCAAGTCGATTATAGATATTGCTGGAAACTATAATATTGATAAACTCAAAGACTTATTTTCAGTCATCGGTTCCCCAGAAAAAAGCCTCGATTTTGTTCGCACAATGATGACCAGCGCTGAAGAGCTTCTGAATGAGTGGTTTGACGAGGAATTTCTGAAAGCACCCTTAGCCAGATTGTCGGCAGAACTCGGTGCTCCTCCATCGCAAAAAACAATTGCGATCGGGGCAATTATGATGGCAATGAGGCACAATCCAGGTATGTCAAGACCGCGCGGAGGTACGGGTGCATTAGTGCAAGCGCTGCTCAATTTAGTCAAAAGTTACGGTGGTGTGGTACTTACCGATCAGCACGTCGATCAAATATTAGTTGATGACGGCCGCGCCGCAGGAGTTCGAGTTGCCAACGGGACAGAATATCGTGCTACAAAAGGTGTGATTTCTAATATTGATGCGAAGCGTTTGTTTTTGCTAATCGATGACAGCGATATCGATGCTGCCGACCCGAATTTACGGGAAAGATTGGAACGCAAAATTGTCAATAATAATGAGAGTATTCTGAAAATAGATTTAGCTTTGAATGAGGCGCCCAAGTTCGATCGCTGGAATCATCAAGATGAATATCTAATCGGCTCTATTTTGATTGCTGATTCGGTGAAACACGTCGAAATCGCTCATACCCAACCTGCGATCGGCAAAATTCCCGATGCTGACCCATCAATGTATGTGGTAGTACCGACAATGCGAGACCCATCAATGGCTCCCCCTGGACATCATACAGTTTGGATTGAGTTTTTTGCTCCTTATCAAATCGAAAATGCTGAGGGAACTGGGCTGAATGGTACTGGTTGGACGGATGAGTTGAAAAATAAAGTTGGCGATCGCTGTATTGACAAATTAGCAGAATATGCACCGAATATCAAGAACGCCATTATCGGTAAGCGGGTGGAAAGTCCGGCAGAATTGGGAGAGCGTTTGGGGGCTTTTAAGGGGAATTGTTACCACATTGACATGACGCTGGATCAGATGATATTTTTCCGCCCTTTACCGGAGTTGGCAAATTACAAAACGCCGATCGAGGGTTTGTATCTCACAGGGGCGGGCACTCATCCGGGCGGCTCGATTTCGGGGATGCCTGGAAGGAATACGGCTAGGGTTTTTATGCACGCTCAGCAGCCGATCGCACAAATTTTGGCCGATGTGGGTCATTCTCTGAAATCGACGGCTAAGTCGGTGTTTCGGGGGAATTAGCAGTAGGGGCGGGAATTACCCGCCCTGATTGATTTACTGTTTTAAGTACGCAAGGAGCCTGAATCTGACACCAGGAAGGCAGTAAGCTCAAAATCAGCATCTTTTTCTAGACCGGCTTCCCCAGGTCGCTTATCATCATGTTTAGATATCAAAGAATTATGTTAACTCAAACTATGCCATCGATAGTGGCAACAGTTAATTAGTGTATTAATTAACTCTTTCTTAAATCCTTTACCTGTGTTATATACAAACTCTTTTGATTTCTTTACTTCTCCACCTAAAAATATTGTAGAGTCTTTAATCAAGTTGCCGACGACAGGTTCAATTATTCAAGAAGGAGATGCCAAAGGTTTTTGGCAGCACGATGGGTGGGCTGGCAGTGAGGTCAAAGCTAACTTTTGTGTAATTGATTAATAATTTTTATTGAAAGTGCCTAAATTACCATCTTGGTTTCCCCGTCTGCGGTTTTCTTGTCCGCGAGCCTTGATGATTTCTGCTTTGCTTTGGGGCATTGGATTTATTGCGATCGGCTTGACCGGAATGGCTGCAACTGGCAATCTATTTTTAGCTGTTGTCGGCTTGTTTTTCTTGTCAGTTGCAACGGTTGCTTACACTCCTTTTGCCTCTGGTTTGGTGGTGGAATTAGCCCCAGAG
>REAP01000184.1 GCA_004294385.1 Oscillatoriales cyanobacterium
TCCTAAGTTCAAGAAAAGAACTAGCAATCAATCGGCAAGATTTACTCTTCGTGGATTTTCATGCAAGAAAAATGGTGGTGTCTATCTAGCTAAGATTGGAATTGTGAATCCGATTTGGTCTAGAGAACTGCCATCTGAACCTAGCTCTGTCACTGTAATTAAGGACTGTGCGAATCGTTATTTCCTGAGTTTTGTCGTAGAAATTCAACCCATTTCATCTGAGGCTAAAAACCCCAGCATCGGAATCGACTTAGGAATCCAAACCTTTGCAGTGATGAGCAACAGCGAAAAAGCCGAAAGTCCTAGCTACAAAAAGCCTTACCGGAAGGTTCGCAAACTACAACGCAAATTAGCCCGCCAACCCAAAGATTCTAAAAGAAGAAATCTAACTCGGATTAGAATCGCCAAGCTGCACAATAAAATTGCGGACACCCGTAAAGACTTTCTGCACAAATTGTCAACCAAAATAGTCAACGAAAACCAAGTGATTATTTTGGAAGACCTCCATGTATCGGGCCTGGTCAAGAACCGGAAGCTTTCAAGGGCAATTAGCCAACAAGGATGGTATGAATTCCGAACTTTGTGCGAGGCTAAATCTGAAAAGCTTGGCAGAGAATTTAAGGTCATTAATCGATGGGAACCTACCAGCCAAGTCTGTTCAGACTGTGGTTTTAAGTGGGGGAAAATCGATTTGTCTATTCGCTCAGTGCTTTGCTTGAATTGCGGTACTGAGCAAGATAGAGATGAAAATGCTGCTAAAAATATAGCTCAAGTCGGGATAGGGAATTGCCACGACTCTAAATGGACGCTGAGGGATTGTCAGACTATGAAAGGTAGCAGAACCCGATGAAGCGTCAAGAATCACCGCGCCCTGACTGCCGGTGAGTATTTCAACGACTCCCTAGAAACTACACTACAAAGGCTTCATCCCGACGGAGACTTCTGTCAATGGGTTTAACCGTCGAACAAGTCGCTCAGGCGCTTTCGCTGTCGGTGGATGAGGTGCAGCGATTTACACCGGTGTCAGGAACTCCGGATTTGATATGACTCTTAATCGAAAAATAATCACAATTAGAAATAAATCTTTCGAGTGGGGAAAACGCACTTACTTAATGGGCGTATTAAACATCACCCCAGATAGCTTTAGCGACGGCGGCGATTTCAACACCATAGAATCCGCTCTAATACAAGCTGAAAATATGGTAAAATCTGGCGTTGATATTATTGATATTGGCGGTCAATCTACTCGTCCTGGTGCAGTGGAAATATCCTTACAACAAGAACTAGATCGAGTCATTCCTGTTATAGAAATCCTGCGACAAAAAGCAGATATTTTTGCAGATATACCGATTTCTGTCGATACTACCAGGGCGCAGGTTGCCCAAGCTGCTGTGGCTGCGGGAGCTGATATAATTAACGATATTTCTGGAGCAACTTTTGACTCAGAAATGTTGTCAACCGTTGCTAAACTGGCAGTGCCAATAATATTGATGCACCTGCGGGGAACTCCCCAGACGATGCAAAAACTGACAGATTATCAAGATTTAATTGGGGAAATTAGCGAGTTTTTAGAGAGTCGAATTGCGGCCGCCGTAGCAGCAGGAATTGACAAATCTCAAATAATTATCGACCCAGGTATTGGGTTTGCGAAGACTTATAGTCAGAACTTAGAAATTCTGCGCGAGTTGCCCAAATTTCGTGATTTAAACTGTCCGATTTTAGTTGGAGTATCGCGCAAAAGCTTTATTGGACAGATTTTGAATCAGCCATTGGCCAAACAAAGAGTTTGGGGGACAGCGGCGGCTTGTACAGGTGCGATCGCGAATTCGGCCGATATTTTGCGAGTTCACGATGTCAGAGAAATGTACGATGTCTGTCAGGTAGCCGACGCCATCTTCCGAAATCAGTCTTGAGCAGTGTGAGTATCGATAACTTTCATCTCCTCATGATGAGAGTGTGGCTGAACATCAGACATAGAACCCATCAACTCATTAAGCGCTTCTGTCATGTTTCTTGGATCCATAAACAGAATTTTGGCGTTATCGCTTTCGCCCAATTTTTGTTGAGCGTCTAAGTATTTTTCAGTTACTAAGTAATTCAAAACTTGCTGACTATTGGGATGAGAATCGAGAGCCTCCACTAAGAGTTTCATGTACTCCTTAGTACCAGTAGCTTTATTGACCATTGCTTGCCACTCGCTCTTGGTTGCCTGCTCCAATTCCATAGCTTCTTGCACCCTTTTTGGAGGTGTAATGCTTTGAATTTCGACCCGAATTACTTTCACACCCCAAGTGTCAGTAGCTTCGTCCAATTTCTTGAGTAACTGCTTATTCATGTCATCTCTGGAACCGAAAATCTCTTTCATCGGCAACCGACCAATTTCACCACGAAACGTAGTTAAAACTAAGTTGGCGATCGCATTTTCAATTTGATCGATTCCATAATAAGCTTTCTGCAAATTGACAACCCGCCAATATACCACAGCATCGACGTCGAGAACCACATTATCTACCGTGATGGCTGACTGAGGTTTAATATCTAAAACTCTTTCGCGGGTTGTGTCCACGCAGACTACTTTCTCTACCACGGGACTGATAAAGTGGAATCCGGGCTTGAGAGTGCGCTTGTATTGACCCAAACGTTCGACTAAAGCTTCATCACCACCGCTGACTATTTTCACGCTTGAGTTAAGAGCGTAGCCGAGGATGAGCGCAACGAGCATGGCGAGAATAGACTGCCCCATTTCTACTTTCCTGCTAAGGTTGACTAATAATTGATCGGAATTCTACTCTAATTTAACGCAAAATCTGCCATACAGTGCTAAAATATCTCGACTGCTAATAACTATCTTAGTCGTGCAGCCCATTTGCTGAGACTCTGACAGGTTTTGTGAAACCCAGGATATCAACAACACATTTCTACACAAAATGTCAGGAACTCAAGGCTAAGTGCCACTGAGTTTCCCACTTACCGAGCTTTTTTATGAAAAACGATCGCCAGTTTGGCCCTTTACAACTTTTTAACTGGATTATCCCAAGCATTTTGGTAATGGGAGGAATCGGTGCTTTCGGAGTTGCGCCAGCAGTAGAAGCAAAATCGGGTACTGTGCAAATTTCCCAAAACTTGCAGTCGCAAAACCCCCAGCGCCCAGCCCCGCGCCCCCCAGTTCGGGAAGTTATCTCCTACGAAATGAAGGGAGACGAACTCAAGATTTGCAAGCAGCAAGGCAATGCGGAGAAAAAATGCGAAGTTGTAGCTAAAGGTTACACCGTAGCCCTGAGAACCGCCAACGACCTTTACGCTCAAGGAAACGCCGCCAATGCCGAAGTTTTGTACCGACAACTGATTGCTCGCTATCCGAAACAGGGAGATTCTTACTACAAGTTGGGAACCTTGCTGTCATCCCAAGGTAAAATGAGCGATGCGATCGAGCAATTCCAAAAAGCAATTCAAGTAAACCCACAGCACGCCAAAGCTCACAACGATTTAGGTGTGGCGATGGCAAGTCTAGGGAAATTACCAGATGCAATTGTGGAATGGAGACAAGCCATTAAAATTAACAGCCAATATCCCGATGCTTTAAATAATCTAGGAGTCGCCTTGTACCAACAAGGATCCAAGGAAGACCAAGCAGAAGCAGTAGTCAGCCTCAAAAAAGCTCAGGAATTATTTGTCAAACAAGGTAGAGTTTCACAAGCCAAGAGAGTCGAGCAAATTTTGCAAGAAATCAATTCGCAATCAAGCGGTTCCTAGGCTGTATTGGTCATTGGTTACTGGTTACTGGTTATTGGTTACTGGTTATTAGTTATTAGTTATTTTCACCAACCAATAACTACCGACAACTGACTACTGACTAATGACTACTGACTAATGACTACTGACTAATGACTACTGACTAATGACAACTGACTACTGACTTCCTAAAACATTTCCTTCAAAACTTGTATAATCACATCGCCATCCACCCGATCGCTCACCGCAGCCTCACCCAAGCGCACCGGCAACACAAACCGCACCTTACCATCCTGCACCTTTTTGTCCAATTGTAAACTCTTCAAAATCTCCTCAACATCGATACCAGCCGGCAATTTAGTCGGCAAACCAGCCTTTCCTAGCAAAGCCAACTGACGGCCATCGCACCCAGCATCCCACATTCCCAATTCCACAGCCAACCGACTCGAAGCCACCATCCCGATACTCACCCCTTCCCCGTGATTGATCAACTTATAACCAGTCAAACTTTCCACCGCATGACCAATGGTGTGTCCGTAATTCAAAATCGCCCGCAAACCAGATTCTTTTTCATCCTTGCTTACCACATCTGCCTTAGCTTGGCAAGACCTGATCAAAATTTCTGCCAACAAATCCGCCTTCACATAGCGCATCTGATCCAAACGCTTGCAACTCTCCAACTTCTCGAACAATTGCACATCCCAAATCACCCCGTACTTAATCACTTCAGCCATCGCAGAACGAAACTCCCTCGCCGGCAGAGTTTTCAGCACATCCGGGTCAATTAAAACCAAGCGCGGCTGATGAAAAGCCCCAATTAAATTCTTCCCTAAAGGATGGTTTACCCCAGTTTTGCCACCAATAGCAGCATCAACCATCGCCAGTAGCGAAGTCGGAACTTGAACAACATTAATTCCCCGCAACCAAGTAGCCGCCGCAAAACCAGTCATATCTCCAACCACGCCACCGCCCAAAGCCACCATTGTCGAGGAACGTTCTAAACGGTTTTCCAAGGCCGCAGTGTAAATCCTCTGCACCGAATTTAAAGTTTTGTACTGTTCCCCCGGTGGCAAAATGCAGTTACCCACCTGAAAACCCGCCGATTCCAGTGCCGCAGTCGCTCTTTCGCCATAATGCCGAAAAATAGACTGATTCGATACCAGCAGCACTTTCTTGCCCAAGTTCAGCCCACCCATCAAGCTACCGAGTTCGTCTAAACCGCCCGTTGGCGTAGCCCCCGTAGGGGATCGCACGGAAACATTGTAGGATTGTGGCCCCAAGTCAACTTTAATTACTGATTGCATATTTATCTACTTTAGATATTAGATTATAGATTATAGTTCTTATATGTCTTTTTATTGATTGTTTTGGAGAAATTGTAATGAGTCTTAGCGGAGCAATAACTTTTTTTGGTCTTTTCGGCGGAATGCTGGGCGTGGCGACAGTGCTAATGTTTGGTTTGCGCGCTGTCAAACTCATCTAGTTTACTGATTTAGATGTCAGAACCAGAGGATTTAATCTCTGGTAAAAGTACGATCGGGCGAAGTATTTGCGCTAAAAATCTCTAGTTTGATCTGTAGATTTATGGCGCAACTGCTTCATTTGATAGCACTGAATACTATAATTCGCTAAGTCAATACTTGACTGACGGACAATTGGATCAATGCTTGAATCTAAATCTTGAGAGTAATCCTAAATCTGAGATTTATTCGCATTCAGCATTGATTTTTTTTAACGGATGCAACGGATGTTCGCAAACAGTTGCATCACCTTGACTTTGAGTCCTCAAAGATTTGAGATTCTTCGCTTTACTCAGAATGACATAATGGCTTTACTCGGAATGACATAATCTAAAATAACTTCTACATCCCCTCAATCTAAAATCCAAAATCTAAAATCCAAAATCAATATGTCTCATTCCACCGATATCATTACCCTCGCCCGCTGGATGGCCTCCGACTTCAGCAACCAAGCCCAAGCCTTTGAAAATCCGCCCTTCTTCGCCCACATCCGTGTCTGTATGAGACCCCTACCCGTGGAACTTCTGGACGGCGTAAGTCTCTATCTAGAACAAGCCTACGACATCGAACTCAACTCCCCGTACCGAGTCCGAGTGCTAAAATTAGTCCCGATGGCCGATCGCATCGATATCGAAAATTATGCGATCGCCAACGAAGAACAATTCTACGGCGCCTCCCGCGATCGCCAAAAACTCCAAGAACTCAAAACAGCCGAATTTAAACTAATGCCCGGTTGCACCTTTCTGACGCACTGGACGGGCAGCAGCTTCAAAGGCTCTGTTGAACCCGGAAAAGGCTGCATGGTAGTTAGAAAAGGCAAAAATACCTATCTGGATAGCGAATTCGAGATCGATGGAGACAAATTTATCAGTCACGATCGCGGGCGCGACCCAGAAACCGATGCCCACGTCTGGGGAGCCCTCGCCGGCCCCTTTGAATTCACCCGCAGAGCCAGCTTTGCCGACGAAATTCAGGTTTAATGCAGAAAAATCGAGTCGGGATTTGGGAAACAACCCGGTTGATTTAAGATTTACAATGCACCAATACCTGGTACATTAGCGCAGTATTAGCAACTAAGATTCACCGTTGTTTTGTCAGGAACTCAGGGCTAAAGCCACTGAGCTTGTAAGAAATTGCAAGCTGTTCTGACCAGACCCCTCGATGGCGAGGAGACGTTATTTAGGTCACGACACCGGCGAATGCGACGCCAGTTTTCCGCTCTGTCACCTGCGATTAAACAGTTTTAAAGTCACTGAAACAGTGTTGCAGGTCTAACAAGCCTTTATAACCAGGTCGAGGCGAACATTACCCCGCAAGGGAGACTGAGGCAACTATGCCTCGAAAGGAGGGGCAACCATACCCCTCCAACCCCGAAAGGGGGAAAGATTCAAGGCGATTGAAATCGCCGCGTTGTTTTCTTCTCAGGTCTGAAGACACTGAGTTTCCCACTTACCGAGTTGTTTTATGAAAGTCCTGGTTATTGGTGGCGATGGCTATTGCGGTTGGGCAACCGCACTCTACCTTTCTAACAAAGGTCACGAAGTTGGCATCCTCGACAGC
>REAP01000020.1:0-18339 GCA_004294385.1 Oscillatoriales cyanobacterium
CGTAACCTAAATAACGTAGCCAATCAAGGCTTAGACTGGTCAGCATAGCTTGCTTGATTTCTCTTACAAGCTCAGTGGCTTTAGCCCTGAGTTACTGACATGGTTTGTCCTCATCAATAAGAAGAATATCGACTATATCTCATGATATTCAACAAAGATGAAGAAACTATGAGGAAGGTATGAATTACTCATGATAAATTTTCCATCATTGCCGCATAAACCAATCAACAGGTCGGCGTAGTGAAACAGGCGGCGGATAACTCTTCAAATAACCCGTTCGCAAGATAAATTGAATATTTTCGCCGCTCCCCATCAATTTATTCAGTTTTTGCCTCGTGGATGATTTTTCCAATATCTGTGTCATCGGATGGATGGCGAACTCTAGCCGATGTATTAGTTTGTCCAGCCCGGCTTTGCAAATGCAATGTTGGTGGCTGGCATTCTTTGTATACTTAATTATTGACTGCATTTTGTAAATAAAAAGTATGGATAAACTATTTTCTAAATTATGAATTACATTCGACTTTTTTTGTTGATGCTGCAACCGTACATTACGCAAAAGACAACCACCAATCGGGCATAAATCAAGTATATCTATACCGGGCTAACGTTTTTGTTCCCCAAAAAAATACCACGATTACAACTGTCAGTATTATAAAAATTGCTCCAACAAACGAATTATAATGGGAGCCATAGTTGGGAAACATAAACAGACTGACGTTAATCATGGCATGAAAGAGAATCGTTGCAAACACGCTTTTAACTGTATTGTTGTAGATCCAGACTATGATAACCCGTAAAAAAACGGTACTGATGCATTGCCAAACTATCCATATCGGAGTTTGGTGAGCTTGACTGTAAGGTATGATGTGCCATATTGCCCACACCAATCCCAAAATGATACTTGCTTTTAATGCACCCCATTTATTTTGCATTGGGTCAATAGCATAGCCCGACCAGCCAACCTCTTCGCCAATTGCAGCGATTAAGAATATGAAGAAAGAAATAAAAGCAAATAGAAGTGGTGTCTGTGGTTCAGGGAGCGTTGCTCCTGTTATTTGCATGAACCAATATGACATCAGTGTAATGCCAGGCATTAGGAAAATAATTGGTATGTACCATATCTTATCTTTGATTTTTTTATGGTCAAAGGCTCGCTTCAATAACTCCTTTACTCCGCTAACTTTTCTTTCTTTATAAACAAGAATTGTTGCCGCTAATAGAGGGCAGAAAGTCATTAGCGCACTTATTGGGAGTTTTATAGGCAGTATTTTAGTTAAATCCCCAGCCATAGCACCCAGTATCCAAAAGGGAATTGAAAGCAAAAAAACCAACAAAAAGAATTTGAGTGGTGACTTGTTTTCTGGTACGCTGTTATCCATGATTGTGATTGACTAAATGTTGGGGCGAGATGATCATGCGTTTTATTTTTCATTTTGTGTGAATATTATTTTTAGTGTTTTTAGGCTAATTTTAATAAAATAAATCAAGTATATCTATACCGAGCTAATGTCTTTGATCCCCACATAAAGATTACAATAACAGCGGCGATTGCAATTATTGAATAGTGAACTTCAGGATAGTCAACTAGCGGATTGTAGTTTTGGTATTTGGGAAATAAAATCCTCCCAATATTAGCCATGCCATGAAAAATGATGCACCCAGAAACACTCTTTCCAGTGTTGTTATAAAGCCAAACAATAAGTATCCGCATACCAACCATACCGAGAGTTGCCCATAGTATCCATATAAAATCGTGACCCTGTTGAATGATTGATGGGTAATGCAATATTGCCCACACCAAGCCTATAGTGATGGCGGTTGTTAGTGCACTCCATCGTTCTTGCAGAGCATCAACGGCATATCCAGACCAGCCGACTTCTTCACCTGTAGCAAGGATGAAGAAGGCAACAGACATTACCGCGTTCTTTAGAAACGGAATTTCCACTCCTATAGGAAGTGGCAGTCTAAACAAGTGCATTACTCCATATATCAATAAATATATTATTGGCATCAATAAAATAACAGGCAAATACCAGATTTTTTGCCTGATTCTTGAAAAATCGAAAACTCTTTTTAACAGACTCTTTATACCAATAGTCCCCTCTTCTTTATAAACAAGGATACAGGCAGCTATTAGCGGTATAAAGGCGGCTATAAAGTCAGTAACAGGAACATCCAGAGGAAGTCCTTTAACTTTGACCATTGTTCCAATTACCCATAATGGAATAGCAAGAGCAAAAACCAGTAGAAAGAACTTTAGCGGTGATTTATTTGATGATGTGCTGGTATACATAATCTTGACTCGTTAAATGTCGTTTTATACTGATTAGTTAGAAAGTGATTTTAGATGTAACTATCTCATTATGTACGAATAAACCAGTCAACAGGTCGGCGTAGTGAAACTGACGGCGGATAATTTTTCAAATACCCCGATCGCAAGATAAATTGAATATTTTCGCCGATCGCAATTGATTGATTTAGTTGTTGCCGCGTTGATGATTCTTCCAATATCTGTGTCATCGGATGGATGGCGATACCTTTTTCCCGCACTTTCAGGAAAAGTCGTTGCATTCTTCTACCAGTTTCGAGCAGTGCCGCCACCGAGTCCTTGCTGGTAATTAAAATCCAACCTGCTGATTCCGACACTTGCTTTTTAACTTGATCGATGCCGACCTCTCGAAAATCATTTTTCATCACATTGTCTTTGTCGTAAAAATTCCGCACCACCCAGCCGGAAATTCCTTCTATTTCCATACTTCCCGTTGTCAGCCCGTCGCGATATTTCTCGGCATTCTTACTAGAGAATCTGATCCAGTCGGCTAATTCTTGCTGCGCTGGGTTACGATAGGCTTGCAGGCGGTTAGCAACGATTGTTTGTTCGTCGATAAATTGACTTTCTTTGCTGGTGTTAGGTAGATAATGAATAAATTCTGGTTCTGAATTGACCAGATATTTGAGGTCTTCTTTCTTCAGCACATCACTTAAAAAGTCGGAACGAACTGTGCGGCGATTTTTGATTTTTGCGGTGTCAAAGGGATTATTTGATGTTTGTTTGAGTAGTTTTACTTCCATCACGCGATCGTCCTGATTGGTCTTAGCGAGTAAATTCCAATCGCAGAGGTAGCCAAAAGCACCAGCGGCATATTCCAGATTTTGAATGAAAGTGCCGATCGATAACATCGTTTCTCTCTGAGTCGGGTCAACAGCAGGTAGCCATTTAGTGCGATCGTTGCCGATAATCCAGTGATAAGGTTCGAGATATTGGACAAACCAGGGCTGTGTGTTGTGGCCGCTGGGCGCAAGGGAGGCGAGAAACAAAATCTCTTTTTCGTCCGGCTTGAGAGTTTCGTTGCGATCGTCTGACGGTTTGAGATCCGCCCTTGAAAGATTACTTTTATCACTCAACAAATAAGCTGTTGTCACGGCTGAAATTATTGTCCCGCCCACAATGCCGATAAATTTTATTCTGTTCATTTTAGGTATATCCATACTTTTTGATAAACCAAGTTTTGACAAATTGAGTTAATACGCAATAGCAAGTCAGGATTGCGGCCAACCACAGAAAATAAACAGCCGGCAAAGGAACAAATCCTAAACTATGTGCGATCGGCGAAAATGGCAGATACATTCCAACCGCCATCACAGTAGCAGTAATCAACAGCATCGGTAAAGAAGCCCGACTCTGAAAAAAAGGAATCTTAGCCGTGCGAATCACATGAACAATCAGCGTTTGAGTCATCAAACTTTCCACAAACCAACCCGTTTGAAACAAAGCTTGATGGTCTACAGAAGTCGCCCCAAATACAAACCACATCAAGGCATAGGTGCAATAGTCAAAAATCGAGCTAATCGGGCCGATGAACATCATAAATCTGCGGATATTATCAATTTTCCACTTCGGCGGGTTAACCAAGTCTTCTCGATCCACACGATCGAATGGAATACCCGTTTGCGAAAAGTCGTAGAGGAGATTATTGATCAATATCTGCACTGGCTGCATCGGTAAAAATGGCAGAATCGCACTCGCACCCAAAACGCTAAACATATTCCCAAAGTTAGAGCTAGTACCCATTCTAATATATTTGATAATGTTGGCAAAAGTCTTGCGACCTTCAACTACCCCAGACTCCAGGACTAACAAGTTTTTTTCTAACAAAATGATGTCTGCCGACTCTTTGGCAATATCGACTGCCGTATCAACTGAAATGCCCACATCTGCCTCCCGCAAAGCCGCTGCATCATTGATACCATCTCCCATGTATCCCACCACGTTGCCTGCTTTTCGTAGCACCTGAATAACTTTCGCTTTTTGGGTGGGAGAGAATTTGGCAAAAATAGTTGTGGTTGCAGCAGATGAAGCTAATTCATCATCAGATAAACCTTCAATATCGCTACCTAATAAGACTTTTTGAACAGCCAAGCCAACATCTTTGCAGATTTTACGAGTAATGACCTCATTATCCCCGGTTAAAATCTTCACCTCAACTCCATTGCGATTGAGAGCTTTAATCGCTTGGGCAACTGACTCTTTGGGCGGATCGAGAAACGCAATGTTGCCCAACAGAACCAAATCACTCTCATCGGCAATGGCGTAATGCGATTGATCCGGTGGCATCACTTTATACGCCACGGCGATTACTCGTAACCCCTCAGAGTTGAGTTTTTGTTGTAAATCGGCAACCTTGGTATGGACTGATTCATCCATTGGTAAAACCTGGTCATTGACTTGGAGTTGGGTGCAGATTTTTAGAACTTCTTCAACTGCACCTTTGCAAATCAGGACGTGCTGTTTTCCCATTTCTTCGACGACAACAGACATCCGACGACGCACAAAGTCAAACGGAATCTCATCGAATTTCTGGTAGTTTTTCTCAATATCCAAAGATTTAAGTTCTTGATTGCGATCGAGAACGGCGACATCTAGTAAATTTTTCAAGCCAGTCTGGTAAAAGCTATTGAGGTAGGCATATTTTAGTACATCTAAACTCTCTTGACCGTAGGGATCTAAGTGCCTCTGCAAGACGATTTTGTCTTGAGTTAGGGTGCCTGTTTTGTCAGTGCACAAAATATTCATGGAACCAAAGTCTTGAATCGCATCAATGTTTTTGACAATCACCTTTTTGTCAGACATGGTAATCGCCCCCTTCGCCAAATTTGCCGTCACAATCACCGGCAACATTTCTGGAGCAAGTCCCACAGCAACAGATAAACCAAAGGTGAATGCTTCAACCCAATTGTGTTTAAATATCCCATTGATCAAAAAGACCAGTGGAGCCATGATCATCATAAAGCGCAATAGCAGCATAGTTACGCCATTCACACCTTTGTCAAAGCTGGTTCGTGGTTTGCGTCCACTCACAGTTTTAGCCAGTGATGCCAGATAAGTATGACTACCAGTTTGTGCGACAACGGCTGTTCCAGAACCACTGACTACCGAGGTTCCCATGAAACAAAGATTGACTAACTCCAGTGGGTTTTTCTCCTTATTATCGGGGAGGTCTACGTGTTTTTCAGCGGGTAGAGACTCCCCGGTAAGAGTTGACTGACTGAGGAATAAATCCTTGGCAGCAATCAGCCTGACATCGGCGGGAATCATATCTCCGGCTGACAGAAAGATGATATCACCAAGCACCAACAGCTTCACCGCAATTTCTTTTCCTGCTGTGATTCCCTTCTCTTCTTTAGGTGCGGCATCCTGGCGATTCACCGTTGCCGTTGCGCTCACCATTTCCCGCAGTTTTTCGGCGGCTTTGTTCGACTGAAATTCTTGTGAAAACCGCAGCAATCCACCGAAAATCACCATTATAAAAATAATTAAGGCGGCTGTCGGACTCCCAGTTAACAGCGAAATTACCGCTAAAACAATGAGTAAAAGCGAGAGGGGATTAGTTACCGTTTTCAGTAGTTGGACATACCAGGCGATCTGTTTTTCGCGGGCAATTTCATTCAGTCCAGATTTGCTTAACCTGCGCTTGGCTTCAGTCTCAGTCAGCCCGTCCAAAGAAGTGTCGAATAAGTGCAGAACTCCATCGACATCACGCTGAGCGATATCGATGAGCGCTTTGGATGAATCTGATGAGTCTACAGACTGGTTAGAGTCCGTTTGAGGTTTTTGGGAGGCATTGGGAGTCTTGTTTAACGTCTTCATAAAGTAATTGAATTTCCACTAATCCCTAACAAATTCGGTTTAATATCTTGCTTCTGTATAGTTCCCGCAGTGGCTTCTGAATCTAGTCTGCTAGAAATAGCTGACAAGGTTGGTTTTTGCGTTTCTTCCATCCTCGCCATTGCTAAGAAGATTTTCGTGGCAGGTTTCAAATTTTCCAGAATTTGTTCAGTAAAGTTGTCAATTGTAGTAATCATGATTCGTCCTCTAGTATGTTGAGTTTATGGGAGTTTTTAATTTTGAATTTTTGATGCAATCAGACCAACAAGCACAATTAGACCTAATGCTCGACGCAAGTAATTAACACCTTGAAATAGTTCTTCCCAAGCCCAAGTAAACAACGAGCCAAAAGCTACTAGCTCCAACCCTAAATTAATTTTTCCTGTTGTAACAACGAGCTTTAATAAACTAGCTGCAATCCAGACAATCAGTGGTAGATTTGGGGGCTGAGCTATGACAATTTTGCCTTTGCTGTCCCGGAAAACTCGATCGAACAAAGTATTTTCTCTGATTTCCATGAGTTTATGCTCTAAATGTAGTAAGAGGTATGAATTTAGTTTGATTACTTACACGAATATTTTTCGATCGCGAATCCGCGAATCCGAATCTAGGTGAAATTTTTATGCTGTCCTTATGAGAGTAGAAGTAAAATGTTTAAATATCATCTATCCCTTGGAACAGTTTAGATTAGAATGCGATCTATAATTGGACACAGATAATCGTTTTTCCAACATCGCATCCGCAATGCGCCTCTACTAAATAGACCTCTCCCATAATTGTTGTGGAACAGCCAGGATGCCTGTTCTTGACTATCTTTTTGGGAGAC
Source organism: Oscillatoriales cyanobacterium (assembly GCA_004294385.1). Taxonomy (GTDB): domain Bacteria; phylum Cyanobacteriota; class Cyanobacteriia; order Cyanobacteriales; family Microcoleaceae; genus Microcoleus. Next base: position 6,996 of record REAP01000020.1, read on the forward strand.
ATCTAATACCGAACGATCGACAAACCCAGCCCCGATCGGTTATTCGATCGCGTATAGCAGTCGCCGAGGCGAAGAAGGTCATCGTTCCCTGAGCGGCTTGGCGGTTGCTATATCTACCAGATCTGCTTGTTTAAATCGATCGAACACATCTCAAACGGGATGAGTTAGCTTGTCAGGTCTTTGACGATTTTGTGGATAAATTGCAGTGGCTTGCTCTTGTTCAGCCAGTATCTCAGCTATTAGCTTTCAGTAACGAGGCTAGTAGGGTGCGTCCGAAAGGCGAACCCTTACGCTGAAACGGAAAACCTGATAATACTGACGCACCCTACGCGGAGGAGTTTAAATGCCGAACAGCTTATTGAAATCATTCTTTACTTGCAATATGAGCCGGAAATAGAATACTTTCTTGCAGCAAGGTATCCATAATTTTTTTCCGCAGAATGCGCTGGATCAGAAGATGCTTTCCCGGCTTTACCTTCGTCATTGTCCGTAGCAATAAGTTAGACTCGCTTAAACTTTCCACGCCATCTACCTGTGTGGGAGCAAGTACATCTGAATAATTTGCTTTTAACTCTTGTCCTATCTCTTCAATTACTTGATAGACCTTGGCTAAGTTGGCATTATAAGGTACGCAAAATTCCACTACTGCAAATATGTATTGTTTCGAGTAATTGGTAATTGAGCCAATATCCCCATTGCGAATAATCTGTAATTGACCATTGGGATGTCGGATGCGGGTGGTTCTCAGTTCAATCGCCTCAACAGTACCCTCTACTGTTTTCTCTTCGGCTTTCCCCGTTTCAATATAGTCACCCACTAAATAGTAGTTTTCAAACAGAATAAAGAAGCCGCTGACTATATCGTTGATTAGTGTCTGTGCGCCTAAACCTACAGCTATCCCAACAATACCCGCACCAGCCAGTATGGGAGTTGGATTAATGTCGAGGGTATAAAGGATAGAAATCCCCACGGTGAAATAAACTAAGTATTGCAACAAACTCCGAAACAGAGGAATCAGAGTTAAGCGTCTGCTTGTTTGTATTTCAGTCAAATTATGGTCTTTAAATGCCACCTCTTCGATCAGTAAGTAGATCACCTCAAACAACACCTGACTTATGAAAATAATCGCAATGATCTTGATAATTCGCAGACCAAAATCGGACAGTTTGGCGATTAACTCTATCTGCTGAGTTACCAATGTTGCCATACAGACATAGATCGCAAATTCCAGACACCGCTTCAAAAGGGGGCTCAGGTATTGTAGGCGATCGTAGAATCTCAATAGGTTATCAGGGCTGGAGTATCTGATGCTGAGAGCATCTAGGGTATCAACGATCGCAGCAACCGCTTTAAGTATGAGTAATCCGACAGCAACGATCAGATAGATTCGTAGTGCGATCGACAAATATTCGGCAATTATTGCTGGTAATTTGAGAAACTGAGTACAGGAAATAATCGCCCACAGCCAAATTCCCCCTTTGATTCTTTGATAGAGTGCGCTAAAGAAAGCATCAATACTTTCATCGTCGGTGGTGCTTCTTTCTATGTTTTGGGCGCGAATACTAGCTAGCTTCAGGAAATATTTGAGGAATTTCAGGGCGATAACTACTACAACTACAGTGCCAATACTTTGAGCTATGCCAATTCCCAGTGTTACCCAAAATTCTGATGGGATACGGAGAATTAGTAAGAGTGTATATTTTTGCAAGTCTTCACCTCGATAGAGGAGGAAACCATTAGCACCTATAAGCAAAATGCACAGCACCGAGCAAGTAAGAAACAACAATCCTGTGATGTTCCGGCGCAGGATTTTGCCCCCTCTATCGTCGAGCTTAAATATTGATAATTTTATCAATAGCTTGGATAGATTTCCGACCAGCCAAGTTAAGAACAGAAAAATAATTATGACCAGGCCGACTTCAGCCAAGACAATTAATAGGTTCATCATTTTTTATTCGGTTGTTTTTAGGACAATTTTCGTAGATTAAATCCCAAACATTCACCTGCAAATCGTACAATCCAGAGTTAGTTTTGGCAGTTTCTAACATTCTGGGGTGAGTGGGAGAACAGAATTTAAAATTGAGATGGTGCTTGGTCTACATCTTCTATTATCTCACTTTTAATCACTTTAAATTCAATCAATTTCACATTGCCATATTCTCAATTACCAACAAATTAACCACCTGGGGAAACTTGTATTGATTACTTTCTTTATCAGGTTGATTTGAGAATTTTCAAAACTTGCAAGCATTTCCTCAAATGGATATTATTCGATCAGTTTTTTATAATCTGTTTGAGTTACCTGAAACCAGGAATCTAAGTCCCATTTTTCTTTTTTATAGAAAGATTTAGCAGTTTGAAAATGATTAGTTGTAGATGTCATTGGATTTCCCTATTCTCTGGATTGATTTGGGGTTAAATTCGAGCTTAAATAACTTTTTAAGCTTCTTAGTTGTGTGATTTAGCTATCCTAAAACCAGCGTGTTGATAGAAACTGGGACGGAACCAATTGCGATAAAACTTTAAGGCTTCTGTGCCATTTGTTGCCCAAGCACCACCCAACATCATCTTATGTTGACTATCAAAATAAGGTGCCGCATAATTTTCATAAAGAAAATGGGTTTTAAATCCTGGTAATGGGTTGAAATCATCGCTCAACCATTCCCAAACATTCCCCCGCAAATCGTAAAGTCCAGAAGGACTTTCGGCTTGTTTCAATATACCGACTGGGCTAGGTGAACCAAATTTCAAATTGAGATTGAAATCATTTATCGTATCTAATGCAATGCTTTTTGCATAAGCATCAGAGCCATAAGTTGCTAAATGCCATTCCGCTTCACTCATTAAGCGAATTCCCTCACCTTTCCAGCGACAGTAAGCCATTGCTTCATAATGATTGACTTCCACTGGCCAATCTAAAGGGAGTTCAATTTCATCAAACATAGCTCGATATTTGTAGCTACCATTATTAGGTATCCAAAATTGGGGATGTTTGACGTTATATTCAGTTTTCCAACCCCAAGATTCTTCATCCCAATAATCTTGTTTTTCGTAGCCACCAGCAGTAACAAATTCCTTGAATTCTGCATTGGTGATCATATACTTACTGGCTGAAAAGGGTTCAACCTTAACTTGACGATAACCATATTCACAATCCCAACCATAAAGGGGGAAATCTTCGGGTTTACCAAGTTCAACCAACCCACCAGAAACTTCGATCATTTCATTATGGGAAATGTTGTTATTAGAAGGTGCATATTGCCATCCGTCAGGACATTCAACTTTCTCTACAGGAAGTTGTCGGATTAGCATGGAAGAAGTTTCAAAATGAATGCGCTGATGTTCGATACCCATCATCAACGCCCAAAGGGGATGATTTTGATGAATTGGGAGATTAAGTGGCGTGTTTTTAATCACTTCTGAAATGATTTCATAAGCTTGGTGGCGATATTCCCAAACCTTTGCTACTTCCGGCCATTGAATATGAGAAATGGCGGCATTTAGTTCATCAGGAGTTTGCGGATCTACCCCAAATCCAAATATTAATTCATAATCTGGGAGCAGAACTTTTTCCAACAAATTAACCCAGCTTAATTTGTTCATGTAAAAAGCCGCCGAATGACCTAAGTAAAAAATTAGGGGGTTCCTTAAGGAATCTGGATTGAGATAAAATGTTTCTGCTCCAACCATGCTTTTCATCAGCATATCTTCCATTTCCCAGGCGTTTTGAAAATAACTGAGAATGGCTTCTCTACTACAAGTGTTTAGTTGGATTGGGTGTTGAAATTTGAGACTATTCATGCTGGTAACTTTTGTTTTTCAATAGGTTGGAATACTAATCAGATAAGTCTAGGAATTATCAATGCACAACATGGCTTTTTTGGCAATGTAAGTACATTTGAATTTGATTCTCTTTTTGATTGTAAATGGCTTGATGGCTGAATAAATCCGTGTCGAAATTGCCTTGAAAACGCCAGTTTAAATGCTGAAGCATATTATCGCATAAATTCAGTCGTCATCTTGAGTATTTTGGTAAAATTCGTTGGCATCCATTCACAGGCAAGAATGAATTCTTGCCGTAAATGGATGCTCAATTGTTGGTTGCTTGTAGACTCTGTTTATATTTTTCAGGCTCAGTTCTAAGTTCCACATGAAGGAAATCAATTCCCTCTTGTTCTAGTAATTCTAGGATAGCTAGATTTAAGTTTTTCTCAGCATCAAAGTAGAGATTGTCATCATTAACAAAAGCAACGACTTTAATGACTCTGGCATTATCTTCAATCTTGCTAAAACGAACTATTATTTCTTTCGATAAGCCCTTAATATCTGAGGGCATTTCTCGAATAGCATCGCATATTCTGGCAGTTTGCTTTGCTGAGATACCATCAATTTTGAGAGTTAAACTAAGACCCCACTTTAATTCACTACCAGGATTTTGTGACCAATTTTCTACAATGCCAGAAATCATTTTAGAATTCGGCATTTTCATTATAGAACCCCACTGATATATATGCAGAGTTGTGGTTCTGAATCCGATATGGAGTATCTGCACAAAACCCTCTACTCCTGATATTCCCACCCAGTCACCTTCTCGATAGAGATTATCGGAGTAAATAATCAATGTACAAAACCAATCATAAACGATATCCTTCAACAGCAAACCAAAAGTGATACCAGCACCGCCTAATAGACCAACCAATGCAGCGGCAGATTGTCCTAAAAATATCTCACTTATCTTGATTGCCAATACAATAATTGCTGCTGATTGAAAAATCTTTGGCATTAAAGGTCTGAGCAATTCATCAAGCTCTGTTTCAGTGTGTAGCAATACGTTTGCTATTACTTGACCCAAAATAGAAGAGCCTCGGTAAACAACATAAGCAACTATGAAAATGGCTATGTAGTTGAGCGTACTACCGATGGTTTGGTTCAGTTGAGAGCCTAAATTCTCTGACAAAATTTCTTTGCTCAGTGAAAATCCACCAATCAGAATCAGCCAACTTAAAGCAGGCTTGAGAATTGCAATCAACTCATCATCAAGTGTCGTTTCGGTTTTTTTAGTAAAACGCTCAATGCTTTTAACAATGACTGCAACAAAAAATCTCCTTAATGCCTGTGTCAACGTCAGGATAATGATAACAACAGCGATTTTGGCAATCGGTATGCCGGAGTAATTGATATTTTTTAGCGTGTCCCAAACTGCTTCCATAGGTTAATCAACGGGTAATTGAGTTTTTGTACTTGATCAAGAAACTATTGGGAGAAATCCGCCTAAGTTATTTTTTTTTAGGCGTCTTGCTCTGTTTAAAGTTCTTCATTGAGCATCAGACAACTGTAGGACAGGCAAGATGCCTGTCTAGTTAATTAGCTGCGCGGATTTCCGGGTTTTGAACAGTTAGTTATTAATTAGCCCTGAATATTCCCCGCTATAGTTTGTAAATTCATTCTTTGATCTGCGAATCTTAGATAGACGAATTTGCCAATCGGAAACCTGCTCGTAGGTAAGGTGATGAGTATTGCAAGTCGGTGTCCATAGCCCTCCCCAAACACAGGAGTCTTCAAACTGCAACAGACCTAACTTGCGTAAGTTGTGGGATTGGGGAGTTCCTGGCAAGGGAGCTATGCTGTAGACAGCAATCTGAAATTCCAATTCAGGGTTAATTTCTACGAGTTCATCCACGAGTCCTGAGATCGCTTCCTCAAGACGTAACAAGCTATCATCGTCATCATCTGGTAGCCCGATAATAATGCCATAAGCAATAACAGGTATACCTGTTCTGACGACTGATTTCATCAAGGTACAATGCTCTTGCCACGGCAACAACTTGCTGTATGATTCTCGCCCAAAAACGGGACGTTCCGCAGGGATATAAGCTAAAGGACAACCGACTTTGCCATCCCAGCCAAAGAGTGCTTGAATAACTTCTTCGTCAGGGCTGAGATCGGTATTGTCGTAGTTGCGTCCGTGTCCCACCGTGGCTTTCCGCAGTTCTAAACCATTAGGCCACATGAGAGATATTCCCATCTCCCTCGCACCATTGGTAATTTCGAGGATTTCTTCTCGTCCCCCAGGAAAGAGTCCACGGGCGAGGAATTGATCGGAACCGATATTGATCGAACGAGCCCCCGCTTCTTTCTGAATAGCCAGCCATTTGAGGGCGGTTTTTGGGGTCATTCTGCGAAAGCCAGTGCCGTAGGTGGGTGTCATGCAAAAGTCGCAGGTGCGATCGCAACCAATGTCAGCAACTAATGAACCAATCGGCACAACTCCCTGTACATTTGGTAGCATCCCTAAACATTCCTTAGCCACCTCCACAGAGGGTAGCGCCCAATCTTCTGGACTTTTAGCTTTAGTCTTCCTGGCAAATTGTCTGCCATCTGCGAGAATTACCCCTGTGAGTTCTTCCCGTGGGGTTTTTCCGAGTACATAGTCGAGAATAGCCCAATTAGCTGCACCGGATTTATCCTGAACTACTGCTGCTGCTCCAGCCTGCAAGTAGTGTTGCGGTTCTGCGACAGCATCAGAGCCCCCAACGATAATGGGACGACCACCTTTGGCAAGATGCTCAACAATCATACAGCTTACTTCACGATCTTGGGAGAAATTAACTGTAATTCCCCAAGCATCATAAGCGTGGGGATCGAGAGCTAAAATTTCGCCACCTACATAAGTTTTCCGCAAGGTCATCCCTTTCCAGAAAATCTGCCCAAATTCTTGACTATAATCCCCATCTCTGAGGTTGACCAATCGCGCATCAAATCCCCCTGCTTGCAAGTCAGCGATTAAAACTTGCTTGCTAATCAAAGAACGATGTCTATATAAAGAAGTCCAATTATTGCCTTCTGCATCGTATAGTCCCGTTGCTGGAACTTCAATCAGTCCAATTGTGTGATACTTGTTAGCTACCATAGTTCAGGGTGAGGAATGTGGGATCAGAAAATGGCATTTTCGATGGCTCGCGATCGCCTACTGCACCCAGGAAGCCGATCGCAACTCCTTGGCTATAGGACAAGTCGGTGAGCTAATTTTTGATAATATCAGAGAATGGCATAAAAATATATCAAATATATGAGAAGGACAAAATTTCTGATTTTCTTCATCATTCCCCTGCCAACGATGTTTGGCTATAGTTGTTAAAAGTATAGTCATCTATGACATGACATGGGAGGCATTGAGTCCCTCCCCTTTCGCTAATTTCGGGCGACCAGTGAATCTCGTGGGTTCATTTTTGTAAGCTTTGACTGCTTCAAAAAAAGACTTCCAATTCTTGTCTAATATCATGAATATTTGTTGACTTACCTTGACTGGTAATTCCTTGTATGCTTGATGAGATTTCATCAATAGAGACCAAACCACAAAGATGAGGAAACTGTGAAGAAAGCTCAAATTGCTATTAATTTGTTATCTTAGAAATTCAACGGTCTAAATCTTGTCGTCTTAAGGATTGAATCTCAGTTCGCAGTGCGCTAATTTCTGCTTGCAGGGCTTGAATAGATTTTGCACTAGCTAGTTCTGCCTCATCATTTTCGGCATCGCGATCGATAAAATATGTTGCCAGTGTTGCTGTCAAATAACCGCATACTCCAACCGCATACAACCCCAGCAAAAAACACAGCACCCGCCCTTCCGCTGTCTTCGGAAAGTAATCAGAGCCGATCGTAGTCAACAACATTGCCGTCCACCACAGCGCAGTAGCATAGTCAGTGATACCACCAGTACCATCAGGAAGTTTGCGCTCAAACGCATACATTCCAGCCGCGCCAATTAGAGTGACGATCGCAGTTAACGCCACCACATAGCCAAACCCTCGACGCTGAAAACTGGCAGAGAGCAATCGCATTCCCCGACTGGTGCGGATCGTGAGTCGCAACAACTGGAATCCTCGCACCGCATGAACCGATCGCAAAGGCTGGATAATTCGCATAATCCGAAAGATTCGCAACGCTGGAATCAGCAATGAGAAGGCGATTAACCAGTGGTGTTTGAGGTAAGAAAGTTTGCGAGGAGCGAGGATAAATTTGATGCCAAAATCCAGGATAAAAGCGATCCAAATGGTAGTACCGATCGCCTCTAGTAAAGAATTCAATCCCCAAACTAGCTCGACGATAAATAGTCCTAACCAGGCACAACTCAGCACCAGCATCGGCATTTCTAGCCAATCTTCCCACTGTTGCAGCACTTCGTAGCGCTCTCGATCCAAAGCCGATTCCGGTTGGTTTTGATAGCTCATAATTTCTTTCATCTGAGATATTGCAGCAATGTCAATAAGGGGATTTTTCGTGATGAGGGCGGGTTTATGTAACCTGTTTGCCAGCTTTGAGGCTGTTGGCGAACCCGCCCCTACAGGTGATTGACAATGGTGCAAGATGTGAGTTACATCTTATTTTTTTAACATAATTTCGGCATCCACAGGCATACCCGGTTTCACAAAACCACCGGGTTTATCAAAGCTTAGTTTTACGCCAAATACTTGCTCCACGCGGTCTTTTTGGAAATAGATATTTTCCGGTGTAAAGGATGCTTTGGCATCAATAGATATCACCTTTGCATTTAAGGGATGTTCATGTTTTGGATCGCTATCGAGGTAGACTTTGGTAGGTTGTCCTACCCGAATTCGAGCGATTTGTTCTCCCGGAATAAACCCACGCATATAAACTTGTTTCATGTCTACTATTCGCAGCAGTGGGCGACTTGGTAACACTACGGTTCCAGGTTCCACGCTGCGGGTTGTGACGATTCCGGCGATCGGGCTTTTTACGGTTAAATTATTCAAACGGCTTTGGATCAGTTGTTGGTTTGCTTGTGCTGTTTTGACATCTGCTTGTGCTCCCAAAAGCGCGACTTTTGCTTGATTTATCTGGGTTTGTAGGCGGCTGATATTGGTTTCCTGGCGATCGGGATTCAGGGCTGTGGTTTGTGCTTGGGTTAATTTTCCTTCAGCAATCGCGATCGCATTACGGGCTACTTCTACACCAGCCTGACGACTCTCCAGCATCGCCTGAGCAGTCTCAAATGCGGTTTGTGCTAGATCGGCGCGTTGTCGAGTTTCTGCACCCAAATTGGCTAAATTAACAAAGCGATCGCGATCGACTTTTGTCTGTTTCAGCAATGCTCTGGCTTCTGCTACCCGCGCCTGCTCCTGCTTGAGGGCTGCCTGTGCTGTGCTCACCATTGCTTCCGCTTCTGCAACTTTGCCGATCGTATCACCTTCAGATTGTTTGAGATTCAATTTTGTGTCTGCAACCTGACTATTTAAAACCGAAATTTGGAGGAGAGCAGTTGCTTCTCGTTGTTTAGCTGCATCAACAGTTGACTTAGTTGCCAATAGTTCTGACTGCACTTCTTCATCGTCTAAACGTACTAATAATTGCCCTTTCTTCACAGTTGCGCCTTCTCGGACTGTTACTTCTTTAACACGACCAGATCCTTTGGTACTGACATCAGTTTCATAACCTTCGATGCGCCCACTAAAAGGGATGAGGTTATTGTTTTTAGGACGGAAGAAACCATACCAAATTCCTGCACCGGTGCCTGCGATTACCATAGTTCCTAGCAGCAACCACAACCAGCGGTGAGAAGAAGATTTAGGTGCAGGTGGTTGAGCAGAATCAGTTGGTTGTGGTTCTATAGAAGATTTAGGCGCAGGTGATTGAACAGAATCAGTCGGTTGTGGTTCTCTAGAAGATTTAGCCGCAGGTGGTTGAACAGAATCAGTCGGTTGTGATTCTATGAAAGATTTAGGTGCAGGTAGTTGAACAGAATCAGTCGGTTGTGGTTCTGTGGAAAGCTTAGAAGAATCAGTTAAATTAGTCATGGTAATTGCTAATTGGTAATTGGTAATTGGTAATCGAGAATTGATAATTGCTAATTGGTAATTGGTAATTGGGAATTGCCGAACTTCCTTAATCCGTTGCCAAACATCCGTTAAATCCGTTACAGAATCCGTTGCCAAACATCCGTTAAATCCGTTACAGAATCCGTTGCCGAACTTCCTGAATCCGTTACAGAATCCGTTGCCGAACATCCGTTAAATCCGTTACATAATCCGTTGCCGAACTTCTTCCTTTTAACTAAGTTGTCTTCGATAACGATTTGCACTTACAAGCAGAGTTGCTATGGCAAACAAAATCATCGCGATCGCGTGTAACCACCAAACCTCTAACCCAGTCCCCTTGAGCAGAATGCCCCGTAAAATGACCAGATAATGATAAAGAGGATTAATTTTGGCAATCCAACGAAATAGCAAAGGCATACTGTTCACCGCCGTAACAGCACCGCCTAACAAAATAATCGGGATGTTTAAAAAGATGCCAATTAGAATCGTTTGTAACTTGTTTTCAGAAAATGTAGAAATAGCTAATCCAATAGCAACCCCAATTTGAATGTAGAGAATTGAGAAAATTAATAACAAAAATAGATTACCTCGCAATGGTAGTTGAAACACCAAAAATGCAACGGCAAAACACATCAGCAAAGTTATGGTGAGTAAACCAGAAATGGGGACAATTTTAGAAATCAGAATTGCCGTAGAAGCCACGGGAGTCATCAGTAATTGCTCTAAAGTTCCCTGATCTTTTTCCCGCACTGCTTCTACGGCGGCGGCGAGAATTGCACTCAGAGTAACGATCGCACCAATGACTCCAGGTACAAAAAACCAACTATCGAGAGTACCGGGATTGTAGCGGAAAGTGATTTCCGACTGAATAGGAATTTTCGATCCTGTTGATAGCGGTTGAAATTGTTCTACTAAATTGAGGTTAAATTGAGTTGCGATCTGGGCAATATAACCCTTGGCAATTCCAGAACTATAGGCATTAATGCCATCAATTATGACCGCAACTTCTGACTTGCCAGTTTGCAACAAATCGCGACTAAAACTAGCGGGGATTATCAAGCCCGCATCGACTTGTCCGCGTTCAATCTGTCTAGTCAAATCCTGCTGGTTATTGGTATGGCGACTAGCAATAAATACCTGATTTGCAGTGAAGGCATCGACCAATTGCCGACTGAGAGCGACCTGATTTTGATCCAGAATACCCAGCCGTAGATGGGTGACATTGGAGTTTAAGACATAGCCAAAAATCACCATAGAAACAATTGGTGCAATCGTCAAGAAAATTACCAGTTGCCGATTTCGCAACAGTTCGGTGGTTTCTTTAATTAACAGAGCAAAAAGGCGACTATTTAGCATTTTTTGTGTTACCAAGTTACTACTATAGAACTTACAGACGGGGGCCAAAAACCCTGGTGGTTGAGCGAAGTCGAAACCTCTGCTCTGGTGGTTGAGCGAAACCTCTGCTCTGGTGGTTGAGCGAAACCTCTGCTCTGGTGGTTGAGCGAAAC
>REAP01000020.1:18351-66652 GCA_004294385.1 Oscillatoriales cyanobacterium
TGGTTGAGCGAAGTCGAAACCTCTGCTCTGGTGGTTGAGCGAAACCTCTGCTCTGGTGGTTGAGCGAAGTCGAAACCTCTGCTCTGGTGGTTGAGCGAAGTCGAAACCCTGGTAGTTGAGCGAAGTCGAAACCCTGGTAGTTGAGCGAAGTCGAAACCTCTGCTCTGGTGGTTGAGCGAAGTCGAAACCTCTGCTCTGGTGGTTGAGCGAAGTCGAAACCCTGGTAGTTGAGCCCTTCGACTTCGCTCAGGGTACTGCTAAACCCTGCGTGAATATGTGTCAAAAAGATTGACTATTTTTGGAAGAAACCGGGGTTTCCTCATAAATTTCGTACCACAATCAACCATTAACTTGACAATTGCATTCGACGCATTCCCCACCAAGCAAGTGCAAATTCAGCAATACTCAAAATGAGCATGGCGAGAATCAATTCCCAAGTGCCAAACCAACCGGAACCCCGCACAAAAACATCTCGACATAGTTCTATGTAGTACCGTACTGGAACCAGATAGGATGCAATTGAAAAGGGAAACGGTACGCTATTCAGGGGAAAGAGAAACCCTGCTAGCAGAAAGCCAGTTAATACTTTAATTGTGCCGATCGCCTGAACTGCTGCACTTTGCGTTGTGGTAAAAATGCCAATAATTAAACCCAACTGTACTCCCGCTAACATAAACACAGGTGTGCCAATTATCAATGGTGTTGGATCGCCAATAAAGCGCACTCCAAATAAGCCGAAACCGACAACAAACAGAATAATAGCTTCTCCTAAACCCACAGCGATATATGCCAAAGATTTGCCAATGAGCAGTTCAAAGGCGCTGAGGCTAGAAGCATAAAGTTGCAGAATTGTACCCTGTTCTTTTTCGCGAACAAGAGCGATCGCAATTAATAACGGCGGGAAAATTGCCAGAATTACTCCATAACTTCCTGGTACAATAAACAGGGATTCCTGCCGTCCCGGATTGAACCACAAACGCACCTGAGCCACAACTCCTAATGTCTCAGATAGTTGCCCTAATTGCTCTTGTACAACAGCTAAAGTTGTTCCTTTGACAGCTAGATCGCTAACACGGGCATTGATGGTATCGCTACCATCAATTACTACCTGCACTTTCCCAGTTCTTCCTGCTGCTGCATCTGCGGCAAAACCAGTGGGAATGGTAATTTGTACTTGGGCGGTATCGCGATCGATCGCATCGGGAAAGCGCATTCCTTGCCACTTTGCCGGAACAAATAAATTAGTGGCATAAAGTCGTTCAATGTAGCTGCGACTGAGGGTGGTTCGATCTAAATCTCGCACTACTAGAGAGATATTTTTTGCTTCTAAACGAATGGCAAAGCCAATAATTAGTAAGGCAATCACTGGTAGGATAAATGCTAGCGCAACGCCTAAGCGATCGCGCTGAAACTGTTGCAATTCTTTGAACACTTGATTGCGAATTCGTCGGATCATCATGGTGGTGCGCCTCCCGCCCGTTGTACTTCTCCAATAAACGCATCTTCTAGGGAAAATGCCATAGATTCCGTTTCAATCAGTGGTAAATTAGCTTGTTTTAAAAGTGATTCTACTTGGGGTAATTCTTGCTGAGGATCGTCTAAGACGATGTGGAGCCGATCGCCAAAAATCGAGACGCGCCAAGGTTCTAGGTGTTCTCGCAGGCGATCGTAACTTTCTTGCAATTTCCCGACACGCAATTCAAATAATTGACCGGGTTGTGCTGATTTAATCTCACTTGCCGAACCCTCTGCCACTTTGCGGCCTGCTACCATAAAACACATCCGATTACATTGTTCTGCCTCATTCATATAGTGGGTAGTAACGAGAATTGCAGTGCCATTACGAGCAAAGTCGTTAATTAATTGCCAGAATTGTTTGCGTGCTAGTACATCAACGCCGGAAGTAGGTTCATCGAGAAATAAAATCTCTGGTTCGTGCATGACTGATGCACCAAAAGCGACTCGTTGTTTCCATCCGCCAGGTAATTGCTTAGTTAGTAGATTTTCTTGTTTTTCCAAGCCACAAATTGAGAGTACCCAGCGAATTTTTTCCTGTCGCTGTTTGGGGGGAATGCCATAGACTCCACTATAAAACTGTAGATTTTCGAGAATTGTTAGGTCATCATAAAGGGTAAACTTTTGACTCATGTAGCCAATTTTTTGTCGCAGTTGGGCACTCCGCAGATTGCCTGTTTCTCCAGCAATCGAGATTTTTCCCGAACTGATTGGTAATAGTCCACACAGCATTTTAATCATGGTGGTTTTGCCTGCGCCATTTGCGCCGAGTAGTCCATAAACTTCGCCATAATGAAGGTCTAGATTGAGGTTTACGACTGCATGAAAAGTACCAAAGATGCGGTTGAGGTTCCGGGCACAGATGGCGATGGTAGGATTTTGGATTTCTTGTTTCCTGTTTGGTTTTGAAGCTACGCTTTGCGATCGCGGAAATTGAATAAATTTAGGAACTCCCCCTTTTTTGCGTAGTAGGGTTGTGAATACATTTTCTAGAGTTGGTTTTTCCGACTGAATATCAATCTTGTGATCGCTGGTTTTTGACTGCTGAGTTAATCGATCGCGTACTAGGACTTCTCCTTGCTTGGGATCTTTGACTAGGACTTCAATGCGATCGCCATAAGTCGAGACATCGGCAATCTGTTCTTGATTGACTAACGGCAATAAAGCTTGTTCAGTTTTGACTAATTCAGGTGTCCGAATCACCAACCGTTGCAGCCCCAGAGCCGCTTTAAGTGCTGTGGGACTGCCAATTTGTTGAATCTGCCCATCGTAAATCAAAGCCACGCGATCGCACCGTTCTGCCTCATCTAAATCGGGAGTAGCAACAACAACAGTGATTCCCTGGGCAGTTAATCCCGCCAAAATATCCCAAAACTCCCGACGCGCAATGGTATCAACTCCCGTAGTTGGTTCATCTAGCAACAGAACTTGGGGCTCGGCAATCAGCGCACAACAGAGGGCTAATTTCTGCTTCATACCACCAGAAAGACGACCGGCAAGGCGATCGCAAAATTTATCCAATTGCATCAATTTCAGATACTTACTACGTCGCATTTCTAGCTGATTTTCTGGCACTAACCGCAGCCCAGCACTATAATTAATATTTTCCTCAACACTGAGGTCTGGATAAAGAGAAAATTGTTGTGTAAGATATCCCGTATAGTTGCGGGCATCTCTGGCCGGCAATTCTAGGATTCGCGCTTCCCCAGCCGTTGCTTCCATCACCCCACCGAGAATATTAAAAACAGTAGTTTTGCCAGCACCATCGGGGCCAATTAGCCCAAATAATTCTCCTCGGTTTACATCTAGATTAATGCCCTTAAGTGCGATGGTTTTGCCATAATGTTTATACAGTTTTTTAATCTCGATCGTGATATTGTTCGGGGCAGAAGTAGATGGGATATTTTTCTCACGATTGACTGGATTTTGCAAAGATTGAGTCATAAATTTATCCAAAATGGAAACCGATCGCCTTGTGAAATCAAAAATTAAAAGAGGAGACGGAGGAGACGGCAGTGCCGTGTCCCTACAATTAATAGCGGTAGGGAGACGGCACTGCCGTCTCCTCTGTATCTTGTAACTTTTACTTGTTAATTAACCATCGATCGATAAGACTGATGCGCCTTAAGTTGTGCCCGCAATTGGGCAATTTCAGCGGCCATATCGAGCACCATTGCAGCGCCGACTAAGTTCAAGCCCAAGTCTTGACGCAACCGCTGAATCTGAGTAATTCGAGCAATCTCGCGGCGATGTAGCATTGAGCCGATCGCCTCGATCACCCCTAATTCAACATAAACCTTGACTAGCGTCATCGAAGTTTCGGTCACAAATGCAGCATATTCAAAGGTGTAGAGTGGCTCGCCTTCGAGTGAAACCACGGTTGTTGAAAGGCTGAAGCTCATAATTTAATCTCCTCTAACTGGACACGCGGGTTAAAGTTGGTATTGGCTTGGATTTTTTCGTAGCATTCTTGCTCGATCGCACTTAAGTCTTTTGGCGTGACAATCAGGAGTTTGGCGAGTAAATCACCGCGTCCCCCTTTTTGCAATGTCCAGCCCTTGCCGCGCAGTTTGAGCGATTGTCCCGTTCGCACTCCTTTAGGCACTTTCATCGTCACGCTACCATCCGGTGTGGGCACGCTGATTTCGGCCCCTAAAACCGCTTCATCGGGGCGAATTGGCAGATCGCAAACGAGGTCATCGCCATCGAATCGGAAGAAAGAATGGGTTAATATTTCAATGGTGAGATACAAGTCGCCACGCTGTTGAGAAAACGGGCTCGCACGGCCTTTACCTTTGAGGCGAATGCGACTACCTGGTTTGGCGCCTGCGGGAATGCGAACGTTGATGGTTTCATCGTCGAATTGCAGGCGTTTTTGGACACCGTGAAACGCTTCGGAAAATGTCAGGGCGATCGCAGCTTCGCTATCCGGTGCGGGGGCTTGAGAGCGAAATCCGCCACCCAAATCATCGAAGCCGCTGGTTGTGTTGGTTGTACGTTGCGATCCGTTTCGCGATCGACCTAACAAATCCTTGATAAATGAATCAAAATCGGCATACTGATCGAAGTCAACCGTCCCAGGATTAGTTCCTCTAGATGGTGGCGCTTCACTGTAACCAGGATGGTTCCAATGTTCGCCAAATTGATCGTACTTTGGCCGTTTCTCGGAATCGGAAAGCACCTCATTTGCTTCATTGAGGTCTTTGAACTTTGCCTCTGCGTCTTTATCTCCAGGATTTAGATCGGGATGGTATTTGCGAGCAAGTTTGCGGTAAGCCCGTTTGATTTCTTCAGGAGTTGCTGTTTTGCTGACTCCTAGGATGGTGTAGTAGTCTTTAAAGTCTGTTGCAGTTGGCATTACTGACCTTTTAAATTGGGTATATCTTTAGTTGGAAAGTTAATAAAGTGATGTTATTTTGTTAGATGAGTTCCGGTTGAATCGGTTTTTTTTTAACCGCAGAGAGCGCAGAGAACGCAGAGGAAGAGAAGAGAGGGACGAATAATTTTGATGATATATCTAGTGCCAAATCAGGCTTAAATATTCCCTTATTCCTTAGTCCGCGCAGGCTGACTTTAGTTTGACAAGAAGCGGTTTCAACCGCCGAATTATCTTATTTTTAATTTTACCTGGTTAAATTTATCTTCGATCTGCCCACCTCAACTAGACTCGGAATCACCAGTAAATGAATGAATCAATCAATAGACAGATATTTGACTCCGACTTTCTAAGTGCAATCTCTATCAATAGGAATAGATCAAGTTGAAAACTAGATAGCGATGAATGCTCGCGCTAAAATACTCATCTTTTAGAATTCTTTATCTCTATATTTAGAGACATATTTTTATTTATCGTAGCAGCTATGCTTAACTTGCGATCGTTTAAGAAGTTTTAGAATTTACTTCAAAATATTAAGTATCTCAAAGTTATGTTGAAAAATTAATTTTATGAAAAACACAACTCTATTTTATTTATAAAAGCGATCGCCCTTACACCGAAAGTAATTTGAGGTGAAAATGTTTAGTATTAGCTTGAATGTAAAGCAAGGAATCGATCGAATAAAAATAAAGAAATGGCTGATGGGCTTGCTGGTAGCAATTCCGATCGCTGGAATTGGCAGTTATGTTGCTTACAACCAATTGGTGACAGTCCCCCAGCAGAAGGCGCAAAGCAAGATTCAGACAGCATTAGTGACGCGGGGCAATCTGACGATTTTGGTGTCAGCGAATGGTACTGTGCAACCCGAAAGTTCGGTCAATGTCAGTCCCAAAACCTCTGGTGTCTTGAAGCAGTTGCTGGTTAAAGAAGGTGAATTTGTCCAAGCAGGACAGGTGGTTGCCTATATGGACAACTCGAACCTCCAAGGGCAATTGCTCCAGTCTAGGGGCAACCTTGCTGCTGCTGAGGCGAATTTGGATAAGGTAATTGCAGGGAATCGATCGCAGGATATCGCTCAGGCTCAAGCTCAGGTGGATGAATCCAATGCCAGTTTGAACAAGGTAATTGCGGGGAATCGATCGCAGGATATCGCTCAAGGGCAAGCTCAGGTGGATGAAGCCAAAGCCAGTTTGCAAAAGCTGCTCGCTGGGAATCGATCGCAGGATATCGCTCAGGCTCAAGCCAACCTGAATAAAGTCCAAGTCACCTACAGACAAGCTGAAGAAGATTTGCGCCGCAATCAAAAGTTGCAAGCAGCGGGCGCAATCTCGCAACAAGCTCTCAGTACGGATCGATCGACCCGTGATAGTGCGATCGCGCAAGTGGAGCAAGCCCAGCAAGCTCTCAATTTGCTCAAAGTCGGATCGCGGCCCGAAGATATCTCCCAAGCCAGAAGCGTCCTCAGACAGCGGCAAGAGGCATTAAATTTACTCAAAGTCGGATCGCGCCCCGAAGATATTGCCGAAGCCAAAAGCGTCCTCAAACAGCGACAACAGGCATTGAATTTACTCGAAGTCGGATCGCGCCCCGAAGATATTGCCGAAGCCCGTGCCAAGGTAATGGCCGCCCAAGGTGCAGTCGCGATCGTCCAACGAAGTATTGAGGATACCGTAATTCGCGCCCCCTTCGCGGGGATTGTGGCCCGCAAATATGCCGATCCTGGTGCATTTGTCACCCCAACCACAGCAGGTAGTGCAGTGACTTCGGCAACATCATCTTCAATTCTGGCTTTGGCATCCAAAAATGAAATCGTGGCGCAGGTGGCGGAAGCCAGCATTGCCCAAATCCGCGTCGCGCAGGTGGCGGTAATTAAGGTGGATGCCTATGCTGGCAAAACCTTTGAGGGGAAGGTGACACAAGTGGCTACCCAGTCCTTGGTGCAGCAAAACGTGACCAGTTTTGAGGTGAAAGTAACGGTTGCTGACACCGAACGACTGCTGCATCAGGGGATGAATGTGACGATCGATTTCAAAGCTGGAGAATTGACTCAGGTGCTGGTTGTGCCGACGGCTGCGATCGTTCAACAGACAGCCGTTCAGGGTGTATTCGTGGCGAAAACAGGCGCAGATCCGGTATTTACGCCGATCGTGGTTGGGACAACTGTCAATGACAAAACCGAGGTCAAGTCTGGTTTAACTGGGAATGAACGGGTTTTGCTCAGTTTTCCACCCGGAACTCGCAAAGTCACTGGGCTCAAGGGAGGTTGATGGTAGCTTTGGCGATCTAGAAATCAGGACACTCCAAGAGCCCAAAGCGTGTCAACTTAAGCCTGAAAGCCCGCCCCGTGTCCGTTAGTCATCCCACAAGTCCTAAGCGGGGTTAAAACCCCTGTCTCATAGAAGACAGTCGGTTGAAACCGACGGTCGATTTGCCCCAAATCAATACACATCAACTAACTCTTCAGTCCTCTTTGAGAGGACTTTCGCTATGAGACAGGGGTTTCAACCCCGCTTAGGACTATCGGTTTGACCTGATTGTTGACACTCCTTGGGCTCTTGGAGTGTCCCTACGATTAATCATGGTAGGGAAACGGCACTGCCGTGTCCTCTAGATAATTCCGGCTACGCAGCAACTCTTAGGCTTTATTATCCGAAAAACTCCTATGAAAACAAGGCGTGCTCCAAAGTCATTGATGCCGACCTCCCGTCGCAGAAAACGTAGAATCTCACTGCTTGAAATATTCCTCATGGCAATCGAAACCCTGTGGAGTAATAAAGTGCGATCGGGATTAACAATGCTGGGCGTAATTATTGGTATTTCTTCGGTAATTGCAATTACTTCGATCGGTCAAGGAGTCCAAAAAGCCACCGAGTTAAGAATTGAGGCATTGGGTACCAATATCCTCCAAGTGTCAGCAGCCGCAGCGAGAACTGGCGGCATCAGTCAGGGGGCTGGTTCTGCTAGTACCTTAACCTGGGAAGATGCTCAGGCGATCGCCAAACAAGTCCCCGCCGCTACAGCCGTTTCAGCCTTCTTATATCGCCCAAATATTCAGGTGGTACGTGGCAACGTCAACATTTCCACAACTGCCATCGGCACGGATTTAAACTTTCCAGTGGTGAGAAATGTCCAGCCAGAACTAGGGTCATTTTTCCGGCAGCAGGATTTAGATGCAGCCAAAGCAGTTGTGGTAATTGGTGCCAAAGTTCGAGACGATTTATTCACTCCATCAGAAACTGCGATCGGTAGTGATATTCGGATTCAGGGTAAACGTTATAGCGTGGTAGGAGTGATGGAGCGTAAAGGGTCTGTAGGGCTGCAAGATATGAATGATATGGTGTATCTGCCACTGACCAATATGTCCGCCCAGATTGTCGGTAACAATGCGCTCACAGGTGTGGCGATTAATGGCTTTTGGCTGCAATCGAGTAATGCCGATCAACTCGAATCGGCACAATTTCAGGTGACGAATGTGCTCCGACTGCGCCATAATATCCGCCCGCCCAAAGAGGATGATTTTCTGGTCACCAATGAAGTGGATCTGATTAAGACTTTCACGAGTATTATGGGGTCACTGACGCTGATGGTAACTGCGATCGCCGGAATTTCCCTAGTTGTTGGTGGTATTGGCATCGCGAATATTATGCTGGTTTCGGTGATGGAACGGACGCGCGAAATCGGTCTGCGTAAAGCCGTCGGTGCAACCAGTGGCGCAATTCTCAACCAATTTTTGATGGAATCGATCGTTATTTCTAGTATTGGCGGTGCGATCGGGATCGGGTTGGGTATCGCTCTCGCTTTCACTGCCGCCACACTATTCAAATTTCCCTTTGTTGTCCCTCTGTGGTCAGTGCTGGTGGGGTTTGGACTCTCGCTAATTGTTGGGGTAGTAGCAGGCGGTATCCCTGCGCGCAATGCTGCAAAATTAGACCCGATCTTGGCACTACACGGTGAGTAAATCAGTTGACCCTTCGACTACGCTCAGGGCACCGCAGTTGACAGTTGACCCTTCGACTACGCTCAGGGCGACGCAGTTGACAGTTGCTCCCGCCTTTGTTCCTAGGGCGATGGAAGCGCACTACGATCCACCTATAAAGGTGGGAGAATTTAACCCCTGATATTTGGTGAGTAACTATGGCAACCATTATTTTACTTAAAGACATTACCAAAACCTATCACTTGGAAGCGATCGATGTTCCTATCCTCAAGCGCGTTAATTTGTCGATCGAACAGGGCGAATATGTAGCAATTATGGGGGCTTCTGGTTCGGGAAAATCGACACTGATGAATATCATTGGTTGTCTCGATCGTCCCACCAGCGGGGAGTATTTCTTAGCAGGTATAAATCTCACAACGCTGGATGATGATGAACTCGCAGATATCCGCAATCAATACATTGGGTTCGTGTTTCAGCAGTTCAACCTATTACCACGGCTAACATCACTGGCGAATGTGATGCTACCGATGATTTATGCCGATGTCGATCGCTCCCAACGGATCGAGCAAGCTACGGAAGCATTAGTACAAGTCGGTTTGAGCGATCGACTCCAGAATAGTCCCAATCAGTTGTCAGGCGGACAGCAACAGCGAGTGGCGATCGCCCGTGCCTTAGTCAATCATCCAGCCTTAGTCTTGGCGGATGAACCGACTGGAGCACTGGATTCTCAAACCTCTCAAGAGATTATGGATCTGCTCACAGAATTAAATCAACAAGGTACAACGATCGCGATCGTCACCCATGATGCTGATGTCGCCGCGAGGACAAAACGGGTGATTCGGATACTGGATGGAGTAATTGTTGAGAATGCGCGATCGAAGTAAATTTTCGCTTCTCAATTAGCCTTTTATGAACAGGCAAGATGCCTGTTCCACAATAAAATTTATCTCTAAGCCTTTTATGAACAGGCAAGATGCCTGTTCCACAATAAAATTTATCTTTTATGAACAGGCAAGATGCCTGTTCCACAATAAAATTTATCTTTTATGAACAGGCAAGATGCCTGTTCCACAATAAAATTTATCTCTTGTGGAACGGGCATCTTGCCCGTTCTGGAGAATGGTGCAGCTCATATCAATTCCGGTTGCACCGTAAATTTATCTCTTCTCAATTAGCCTTTTATGAACAGGCAAGATGCCTGTTCCACAATAAAATTTATCTGTTGTGGAACAGGCATCTTGCCTGTTCTTGAGAATGGTACAGGTTGCACCGGAATGATAGAGAGGACACGGCAATGCCGTTTCCCTACAATTTATCAGGGTAGGGAAACGGCACTGCCGTCTCCTCCATTTCTATCTTTCTGCCTTCATCAACCAGATTGTCAGAAATCAAAATAGGTAAAGGTTCAGAAGCTTTTAAAGACCAGGTGCGATCGGCGGTCAAATCCAAAATAGACTGATGATAATTACTCAAACTTTCTCGATGTCCAATGCTCAAAAAGGTCATACCAGAGGCTTGTAACTGTTGGTATAAAAGTTTTTCATTACTAGAGTCAAGGGCGCTAGTAGCCTCATCTAAAATTGCGTAACTAGGTTTATTGAGCAGCAGACCTGCGAAAATTAGGCGCTGTTGCTCTCCCAAAGATAGAACCTGCGCCCAGTTTTGTTCAGTATTGAATCCTCCATAACTTTGCTCTAAGTTGGGTAAATTTACCTCAATCAAAATTTGCCTCAACTGCGAATCTTCGACTGACTCATCCATATTTGGATACAGCATTTGATCGCGTAATGTTCCTAAAATCATGTAAGGCCGCTGCGACAAAAATAACATTTCATCGAGGGTAGGCCGCAAAATTGTACCAGTCCCTGCATCCCACAGTCCAACGATCGCCCTTAGCAAAGAACTTTTCCCGCACCCGCTAGGCCCTCTCACCAGCAAACCCTCGCCAGTAGACAGTTTCACAGATAGATCCTCCACCAAAGTCCGTTGACGGTTAGGTGTTTGGAGGGTCATATTTTCGATCGCCAGTCGATCGGCAATTTCAGTTTTGATACTTGTTTTTTCAACACCGTCAACCTCGTTAGAAGTTAAATGGTGAGTTTCCAAACACTCTAAAAAGGTGTATAAACGCTCGACACCAGCGCCAAAAGTAGCAAGGGATTGGAAGCGCGCCACAATTAGATTCAGCGAGAAAAAGACTCGAATGAAAGCTCCTTGCGCCTCGGTAACTTTACCAACTTCTAAATCCCCCGCAAAAATGCCGGGGGCGACTACAATTGCTGGCAAAATGAACGGAATAAATTCATAGGCGTTAGTCAAGATATTGAGATTAAACTCCCAAAAAATCAAGCGCTTGAAGTTATCAAAAGCTTCGACAAATCTGCCTTTGATTTGAGCTGACTCACAGTCTTCTCCCTGATAAAAAGCGATCGCCTCCGCATTTTCTCGCACCCGCACTAAACTAAACCGGAAATCGGCCTCTTTTTTAAGCTGCCCAAAATTGAGTCGCATTAAGGGCTTCCCGAATACCCCAACAGTCGCCAGGGTTCCCACCAGGGCGTAGAGCACCAAAAACAAGATTAAGGGCTTAGAAATGCCCCAGAGCACGCCACTAAATGCCACTACAGCTAACAAAGAATCAACTACCGCCAGCAATAGTTTTAACGATTCTTGGGTAAAGCTTTTGACATCTTCAGCAATCCGCTGATCGGGGTTATCGATGTCCGCATCGGCATGATTTAGATTGTAAAATGCGCGATTCTGGAAATAGCGATCGACAAAATAGTTAGTCAGCCATCGCCGCCACTCCAAGCCCAGGCGATCGCGCAAATAGTCATAGCCTGCATATAATGGTGCATAAATAACTAATGTCCCAGCAAATACGAAAATTGTTTGCCAAAATCTAGCTTCATCATGAGCAGACAATGCGGAGATTAGCTCGCCTCGCTTGTTGTTGAGCAGCACGCTCAGTCCCGTGTAGCCAAATGACAACAGGATGACTAACAGCAATAAGCCGCGCGCCCGCCATTTTTCGTCGCTTGACCAGTAAGATTTGGCGATCGCCCAGAACTGTTTGAGTATAGTTAGATTAAATCGTTGCATTACTTTTATTCATACAAAATTGCTCACCTATTTAATATAATAGGAAAACAGGATTGAAAGCGCAAAAATTCCAAATCTTGGCTTTGAAAAATAGCAGGTGTGTCAAACTGTGTCCAGGAAAGATAGCAGCGCGATCGGCAAGGAGTAGTAGCGGAACATCGCCCCTGGTTCCATAAATTGCTCCATCACCAGCAATCTTTACTGATTACTTTCAAGTATTGCCTTCGCCTGCAAAAGTCCTTGAATATTCGTGCCGCGATCGCTGCTAGCTGTTAAATAGATGCGATCGCCATTGGAGTTAACTGATCAATAATCAAACTGGGATAAATTTACTGGGTTTGAGCGATCGCCCAAAACTCAGGACTCACAGTAATAGCGATCGTCGTTCGAGGGAAAGGTTCTTGTCTGTGAGTTAGTTCTATTTAGCACCATATTCTGTGGCAAAACATGAGCATAATAGCGATTCTTACAGAGCGCTTCGCTATCGCGATACATTACTCCCCTGAGATCGCCTAACTTGTAGGGTTTGTTAATGCAATGTAACGAATCCAAACTATACTTAATGCTAATTGTTGGTGCGTTACTCTCCGCTAGGACAATCTACAAAGTTACATTTTACCCAATAAAACTCTAACCTTTTAAGAACAGGAGTAAGTTATGACAAAACTCAATACATTGTTTCTAGCTGCAAATCCAAAAAACACTACGCGGCTGGCACTTGACGAAGAAATTAGAGAAATTACCTACAAAATACGATTATCCGAAGGGCGAGATGTGTTAGACGTAAATTCATTTTGTGCAGTTCGTCCAGATGATTTACTTCAGTATCTTAATCAATACAAACCACAACTTGTGCATTTTAGCGGACACGGAAGCGACGCAGGTGAAATTATACTTGCGGACAATAATGGAAATGCTAAACCAGTCAGTCCGCAAGCATTGAAAGCTCTTTTCTCCACACTTAAAGATAACATTCAAATAGTTGTCTTAAATGCGTGTTTTTCAAAAATTCAAGGTGAAGCAATTAATGAAGTTATTGATTATGTCATTGGAATGAATACTTCTATTGGCGATAGAGCCGCTATAACATTTGCTTCATCATTCTATCGCGCATTGGGATTCGATAGGACAATTCAAGAAGCGTTCGACCAAGCAAAAACCGCGCTTTTATTGGAAGGCATTCCTGAAGAAAACACGCCTGAACTATTAATTAAACAAGGTGTTTCACCGCATCGAAAACTTTCAGCGACAATTGCTAATTCAGACATATATCTGGCGAGAAAATATCGCAAAGTATTTGACCGACCTGCTTTTAGAACATCTTGTATTAGCGAATTATTTCTAAGGGAACTGACGGAAGCCATTGATGACGTTCAAGCATCTCTAAACACTGGAAGTTTATATTCCCGAAGCGGCAAACTGCTTGGAACGGTTCCAGAAAAATACGAATTCCAATCAATTGAAATTCAACAAGCATTAGATAAAATCACATCGCGTCTTAGCCAACTTAAATGCTATGTAGTTCAATTCGACGCAACATTTAGACAAATACATCCACGTTACACTCACCACCAGAATTTCTACTCTATGATTATGTCTTTAGGTGATGTTGCTGATGGAGAGAGCATTCGAGATATTGTGCGCCAAATGGATGCGATTGATCAAAACCGAAACGATATTCTGCATTTGATAAATCCTCTTTTGGAAAAAAGTGGTGAGAGACCTCTTCAACTCATCGAACTATCTAGCGAGATTTTGAAGAAATGGGATGCTCCCATCGCAAAACATTTACATTGAATCGCACCGAAAAGCAATTTTAAGCTGCTTTGAAGCTTGTTCGTTATAATCGCGGCATAGCATTCAATGGACGTGAGGGCAAAACAGCGACTTTGTTATCGCGTTGCCTTGTTTCCCTATAACGCCAAACAATTCTCTACAACTTGGGTTAAATTCATTGTCGCACCCTAATCCAACTTCACCACCATTTTGCCTACATTTTTTCCCTCAAAAAGACCGATAAACGCGCCCGCTGCCTGGTCAATTCCTACCACCACTGTTTCCTGGTTCTTCAGTTTTCCAGCTTGGAAATAACCGCCCACTTCCCGTTCAAATTCGCCCTGACGATCGAGCGAATCACCAACAATCAGCCCTTTCATCGTCAA
This sequence comes from Oscillatoriales cyanobacterium, assembly GCA_004294385.1. GTDB lineage: Bacteria > Cyanobacteriota > Cyanobacteriia > Cyanobacteriales > Microcoleaceae > Microcoleus. Next base: position 32,444 of record REAP01000020.1, read on the forward strand.
CCGTTTGCCAATCATGTTAAACAGATTGTTCGGGCCCGGCTGTGGGTTGTTGTAACCAGAAATGCTGCCGCAAGCGATAATCCGCCCGTGCACGCGCAGGGCCGAGAGCGCCGCTTGCAGGGTTTCGCCGCCTACATTGTCGAAATAAACATCAATTCCGTCCGGTGCCGCCTGGTTCAATTGTTCGAGGACTGGGCCGGAATTGTAATTGAAAGCCCGATCGAATCCGCATTCTTCTAGCAGAAACTTGACTTTTTCGGCTGAACCTGCTGAGCCGATCGCACGACACCCGCGCAATTTTGCCAGTTGTCCCGCCACACTTCCCACCGCGCCCGCAGCACCCGAAATAAAGATGGTGTCGCCAGCTTTCACATCTACTAAATTCAACCCAGCCCAAGCCGTCATCCCCGTCATACCGATCGCACCGAGATAAACCGATAGCGGTTGAATTTCGCTGCTGACAGGGTGTAAGTCTTTGGGCGCTGCGATGAAGTATTCCCGCCAGCCAAAGTTGGAAGTGACGACATCACCGGGCTTGAATTCTGGGGCGCGCGATTCGATAACTTCGCCGACTGCGCCGCCTTGCAGAACTTTACCTAACTCGAAGGATGGAACATAGGATTTGCTCTCATTCATGCGTCCGCGCATATACGGATCTACCGATATGTAGCGATTGCGAACGAGTATCTGCCCGTCTTGAAGTGGCTTTATTTCGGTTTGGGCGATCGCAAAATTAGCTGCGGTTGGCATTCCGTTGGGGCGGGAGACTAGCTGAATCTCGCGGCTCATGATATCTGTCATAATTTGCTCCTAACCTGTAAAAGTTGACTGTTTGGGTAAGTCCTGTTGAACTCAGAATTATTCAGCCAGCTTAACTAACTTGTAGCTCGATCAATGTTTGTGTCCCAGCAGCGTCACTAATCCGAAGCGCTACCATCACACCGAGTGAGTTTTGTCCTGTTAAAACTTCTGTTGGTGAATCGATCGTGTGAGCGTAATTCACCTCATCTTTACCTACTTCAATTACCAAATCATCTCCTTTTCCAGGGCGATCGTAAATAATCGCATGAAGAGGTGCATTCTTAATCAATTCTGCATCACCGACTTCTGAACCGATGATTTCGATCGAAATATGCCGTCCGCGATTGCCATCGGTAAACTGATCGAAAAATTCACCCCATCGCTCGCGTGGCACAGATTTGTTGATTTCAATCTTGTTTGCCATTTCCATTTTATTCACCATGATGATTCCTTCCTATTTTTATTTTGTGGAACAGGCATCTTGCCTGTTTTCTGTGGAACAGGCATCTTGCCTGTTCTTGAAAATGATGCAAAATGTCAGCTAAAAAAGTTGACAAAGACTTAGCTGCGAATGATGTTTTTTATAAAGGCTGTAGAGAATCAGGCTGTCTGCTAAAATTTGGTTGAGTTGTTCGCAGCTTTCGGAACGAGCACTGGAAGCTAGGGCGATCGGCAAATTTCGCAGTGTCCCAAACGGCTGAATTTCTCGACCATGCTGATGCAAAACGGGCTGACTGTTGTTTCCATGAGCATTCGATTTTAAAATTTGAATCTGCATGAAAGTTTTCCTCGATTTCAATATTTGCAGGACGGTTACGATTGGTGGCACTTACGTAAAGCACTGATTAGCATCTCAATGAGTGGAAGGGCGAAGCATGACCGCAGGCAATTTATTAGTGAGAAGCAGAGATTTACTGCGGTCATGCTTCGCCCCTACTAATATATTTGCAAAACACAGATGCAGCCGCCTTAGACTGCGATCGACATACTCATTTCCTGACTGATTCTGTCTAGCATCTGCTTCGCCTGACTGACATCCTCATTGCTACCAGTCACAAGGATAATGAACTCGCCTGCTTGAATTTGAGTGTCGTACTTCACTACCTCGTGCTTCGGGATTCCTAATCCTCCCAAGGCACCAGCCAATCCTCCTACAGCAGCAGCACCAGCGCCACCAACCAGCGTTCCTTCCAACCAACCCGCCAACACTCCAGCAATGGGCCCAGCAACGACGATCGGAGCCATTCCCGGAATAAACAGCACTCCAGCCCCGGCTAAAATGCCAAATAAACCTCCGACGAAGCTACCCCAATAACCACCTCCTGCGGCTCCAGCTACTCTTTCTGCTTCTGAATGGGAGGGGAAATGACCAACAATCGTGTGTGTGTATGACATGAGTTTGTTTCCTTTATTTCTTTGTCCGTATGATGGAAAAAATTCTTGATTTTTGATTTTTTTTTTATCTTTTGACGTTCGATTTAATCTCAACTTTGATTTCTTGCGCCGTCAACTGAACTTTAACAAAAATTGCCCAGTATAATCTCTACCTTTTGATTTAATATTTACAAAAATTTCCCAGCCTAATCTCTACCTTTTGATTATTTTAAGGGAATGCTATCTATAGATATATTATGGTTAAAAGCAGGGATTAATTACCGGAATGCTTCGCCCGTACTTGGTTAAAACGAGAGATTTACTGCGGTCATGCTTCGCCCCTACAGATATATTTGCAAATTCGGGATGCTCCCATCATTCAGTCTCTGACTACGACCTGATTTTTGTAGTTTGCTTCAAAAGTTCAAACCAAAGCAAGCTAATCAATCCACCGCCCAAACAGATAGCAAGATCGATCGCACTTAGCAGAGAAAAGCTAAACAAATGACGCAAAAACGGGACATACAACACCAGCCCAAGGAACAACAGTCCCCCACCAATCACCCACCACAGAGCCGGATTTGGGGATTTCAGTATTTTAAAGCTGAGGCGCGAGGTCGAATTCCTCTGAAATATCTCGGTTATTACTGAGATCTTGCACCATTCTCAATTAGCCTTTTATGGACGGGCTCTCCTGCCCATCCCACAAGAAAATTCACTCTTTGTGGAACGGGCTTCTAGCCCGTTGCTGACATTGGTGCAAGACTGACTCCCTCAGTCGTGCGCCCGCTGATTTCAGTCTCGTGGATGCGGTAAATGGCGATCGCCTCAGCACGCCCCTCAGCATCAATCCAAGTGCGATTTATCGCAGGTGATAGCATGGGATTGCGCTCTTTGACGAGGTGCATTACCCGATCGATATCTTCCTGCTCAGTCAGGCGCAAAGCTCGACCATTGACGATCGCGCTACGCCAATGTTGCGGCTCCTGTATTTCTTCAACCTGCAAACAAATTTCTGGATTCGCGTCAAGATCATGAGTCTTCATGCCGATCGTCGTAAACAGATAGATGTCCTCTGCTTCCAGATAATAATTCATTGGGATCACATAGGGTTTGCCTTCATGTATGCAGCCCAGATGACCGTATCCTACTTTGTGTAGGAGTTCGTGTATTTCTTTTGAACTCATTTCATCAATATCTAACATTAGTATTTTCCTAAAAGTTTAGTTAATTAGTAGTATTTAACAGACATAATCCACGCTTTACATCTATCATTAGATAGAGTCGATCGGGGAGCATCCCATTTTTGTAAATATATCCGTAGGGGCGAAGCATTACGGCAGTAAGTCTCTGCTGATAACTAATAAACTATCTGCCGTAATGCTTCGCCCCTCCAACATTGGGATGCGCCCGTCGATCGCCTCACAAATCCTCTGCGCGCTTAATTGATGCTTTTTTACCCACAGCTACGCTCGCTACAACAAAACAAGCGGTGATTAGTGCGATCGGCTCCAGAGTCTCACCCAGCAAAATTGCCGAAGCAAGCAACGTCAAAAATGGTTGCAACAACTGAATCTGACCTACCCGTGCAACTCCGCCCATTGCCATGCCGTGATACCACGCAAAAAATGCGATAAATTGACTAAAAATACTCACATAAGCAAAACCTAACCAGGCACTAGGTGAAGCTATCAACCCTTCTTTTAAAACAATAAAAATTGTGGGTAAAACCTCGAAAGGAGCGACGATCACCAATGCCCAACTAATAACTTGCCATCCACCTAAAACCTTAGCTAATCGCCCACCTTCAGCATAGGCAAAAGCAGCAGCAATCACAGCTCCAAACAACGCTAAATCGGCAGATTGAAGGTGTCCGGCACCACTAATAATTCCAAAAACAACAACAGTTGCACTACCGACAATGCTCGCCATCCAAAAAGTGACATCAGGGCGATCCCCAGCCCGCCAAACACCCGCTATCGCTGTCGCCAAAGGCAACAATCCCAACACCACAGCACCGTGGGCGGCAGGTACTTGCTGCATCGCCCAAGCCGACAGTACCGGAAATCCCAAAACCACTCCCAATCCCACAACTAATAAACTCCGAAATTGTTGTTTTGAGGGAAACGGTTGATTCGTGAACCACAGAGTAAATGCTGCGAGTATAGCTGCTACTAATCCGCGTCCCAAACCTACAAAAAGTGGGTCTAAATCGAGCACAGCAGCTCTCGTTGCCGGTAGTGTCAAGCTGAATCCAACTACGCCCAAAAAACCGTAAATTAAGCCGATAGTCTCCGAATTCAAGTGAGAATTTTTACTGTGTAATTTCATTTAGCCTCCAAGATGATCGATATATCACCATTAAGTAATCACAAGATTCATGGCATTAAAAATGAGTATCGATATATCACCATCAAGTAATCACAAGATTTATGCTATTAAAGATGGGTGCGGTAATCACTGAGTTTTTACTTAACATTCCGCACACATTCGTTACCTGAGATGGTCAAAAAACTTCCGTGTCAGGTGAAGGCCTACACAGTGGTTGCCAGTATGGAGTATGATACTGATCAATAGGAGAGTAATCGGCTCCATGTACAAAGAAAGATATCAGTGATTCCACCTAAGCGCAAGCAATGTAACCCTCGTGCTAACGATCGGGACTCCCTACAAAGCTCGTCAACGGAACATCAAACTGAGAATCCTGACTGAAGCACTATCGGGCGATTATGATCCGCTTCTCTAGCCTGTAACCAATTTTAACGGGTCTTAAAATATTTTAACAAAAGCAATCCCAAAGGCATTCAGCAATGGGATAGAGCTGTCTAGTTCAGCCGAGGCGGGTTAATCTGCTCAAAGTAAAAACGAAAGGGGAGGGACTCAACGCCTTCCATGTCATGTAATAAATGACTATACTTTGATCAGCTATTTGCACGATCGCATCGTTGATGTCTGATTCTCTAAAATAGATAAGAAAACCGTATGAAAATAGCATTAGTCCATGATTACTTGACACAACCCGGTGGGGCAGAGCGGGTATTTGAACTGCTGTGTAAACACTACCCCAATGCTGACATTTTCACGTCTCTATACGACCCCCAAAAAACCATTGATTTAGGCGATCGCGAAGTTCGCACAACTGTACTTCAGAAGGTTCCAGGAGCAAGTAATAATTTTAGGCTAATGGCTCCATTTTATTTTTCAGCCTTTCGATCCTTGGACCTACAAGACTACGATCTGATTATTAGCAGTACAACCAGTTTTGCTAAAGCTGTGCAAAAAAGACCGGGAGCAAAACATATTTGTTTCTGCCACAACGTCACCCGTTTTTTGTGGGATACTAACACATATCTTCGAGACTATGCTACCTATCGAAATATTTCTGCTATGCTCGGACCGATTTTTCGGGAGATGAGAAAAGCAGATCTAGATTCAGCTCAGGGACCTGATTTTTACATTGCAAATTCTAGCACAGTTGCTGGTCGTATCAAGCTATTTTACGAAAAAGACTCAGTAGTTATTAACTATCCGATTGACATCAAAAAATTTGTTTTTTCTAAAGATAAGGAGGACTTTTATTTAGCCTCAGCTCGTATACTTGGTTACAAACGTTTCGATATAATTGTTGAAGCATTCAATTGGCTAGGATGGCCACTATTGATCACTGGTGATGGCCCAGAGCGAGAAAAGCTTGAAAAAAAAGCTTTAAAAAATATTAAATTTCTAGGTCATGTTAGCGATGAAGAACGTAGTGGGTTGATGTCTAAAGCTCGTGGTGTGATTGTTGCAGCCCTGGAAGATTATGGCTTAGTTCCAGTGGAAGCTAATGCTAGCGGAACACCCGTAATTTCCTATGGTAAAGGTGGTGTATTAGATACTCAGATCCCAGGTAAGACGGGGGTATTTTTCAATGAACAGGAACCTCAATCGATTATAGCAGCACTAATGGAGTCCAGGAAAATTGCCTGGGATCATGAAAAAATTCGCGATCATGCGATCGGCAACTTTTCTGAAGACGCTTTCTTTAAAAAAGTAGACGTGGTGATTGAGGAAGTTTGCGGCTATCGTCAGCCATAAATATATTGGGTTTAATAGATTTATGATCGAGGTATAGAAGTGACTGAAAATAATATCAACTCAATGGATGAAACAGAAGCGGGCTATGGACAACTGTTTGCAGTTCTAATCCGTAGACGCTTTTGGTTGCTAAGTGTTTTGTGTATTGCCTTGGCTGGTGCCACTGCAAAAGCGTTGAAGGAAAAACCTACCTATACAAGCTCAATGCAGCTCCTGGTAGAATCTAATTATCAAGGCAAAAAAGGTGGTAAAACAGAGAATAATCAGTTTGCTGATTATAACGTTGAGATAGACAATGCTACTCAGCTTAGTCTGATGCAAGGTTCTCAGCTCATCCAAAAAGCCGTGAAATTGCTTCGCCCTAAATACCCAGAAATCAATGTAGAGGAGATCAAGAAATCCTTAGTTGTCAGTCAACTAGCTGATGAGAAAGCAAAAGCCCAGACTAAGATTTTTGAAGTAACTTACACGGGTAATAATCCAACTCAAACCCAGAAAGTGCTACAAATAATGCAACGGGTTTATCTGGATTATAACCGAGAACAGCAGAGACTACGTTTAACTAAAGGTCTTGCCTTCATTGATGAACAATTACCCAAGGTTCGTAGTAGTGTTGCTCAAGTTGAGGGGACTTTAGAACTATTTCGCACAAATCAAAATCTGATTGAGCCGGAAGTGCAAGCAAAAGCTTTGACTGATGCAATTAATAGCATTCAGCAGGAGAGACGGACAAACCAGGCGAGCAGAAAGGAGCTTCAGGCTCAATACGAATCTTCGCAACAGCAAGTTGCTAGTTCTCCGCAGGAAGCCCTTGTTGCAGCAAGGCTGAGTCAGTCTTCTCGTTATCAAGCCTTACTCAACGAAATCCAAAAGACTGATTTAGCGATCGCCCAGCAACGAATACGTTTCACTGACAGAAACCCTGTTATGCAAAAGCTGCTCTCTGAGCGAAACAAACAACTAAGTCTTTTGCAAGCAGAAGGGCAACGTACTACACCAGAAGTTTCTGGTCAGATCCCAGCTACGGGAGAAAGCTTTTTGAAAGAAAGACAACTCGGTGCAACTGACTTAACCATCGCTACTAAGCTTCTGGATATTCAGACTAATTTAAAAGGCTTAACTGCACGGGACCAAGAACTTGCCAAAAAAGAGCAGCAACTCCGTGTAGAACTCGACCGATTTCCTAATCTATTAGCTAAGTATACTCGTTTACAAACAGAGATACTACTCAAGCGTGAAACATTTCAACAGTTAGAGAAAGCACGACAGGACTTAAGTCTGGAAATTGCCAGAGGTGGATTTGATTGGCAAGTTGTCGAAATACCGCAGCCGGGTAAAAAGAGTATTTCCAAAAAACAACAGACCATTATGCTGGGTGTCGTCGTTGGGTTGTTCTTGGGTGTTGCTGTCGCTTTTGCTCGCGATATGTTGGATGATTCTATTCATAGCTCGGATCAGTTAACAAAACTGGTTCCCCTACCTCTACTAGGAATGACTCCACAGCTACCTTTAGCCAAGAAGAACAAACTAATTCAGCTACCGTTCGGCAAACGTCAAGTTTCTGCCGCTTGGATAACCGAACCAATCACCAAGCTACCTTTCGGGAAACCTGAAGGTACGTCGCCTTGCACGATTGAAGTAATCCATAGTCCACCAGCTTGGAAACCCTTTGACTTAATTTATAAGAAAATTCAACTTCAAAATTCCGGTTCTACCTTTAGTCCTTTAATCATTACTTCAGCATTGGATGATGAGGGAACATCAACGATCGCATTAGGTTTGGCCATTAGTGCTGCGCGTCTACATCAACGGGTACTACTAATTGATGCTGATTTCCATCACCCCATGCTGCATAAACAGCTCAATCTCCCTAATGAGTATGGGCTTTCAACTCTGCTGGAAGGTAATGTGACAGTCCCAGTACGCAGTCATATTCCAACGTCAGACCTATATCTTGATATCTTGACTTCTGGGTCAATACCGGAAGATCCAGTGAATCTGTTAAGTTCTCCTCAAATGCAGAAATTAATGACTGAGTTTGAGCAGGCTTATGATCTAGTTCTGCTGAATGCACCTCCTGTTTTAGGGATGGTAGATAGTCTGTTGCTTGCATCCTGTGGCCGGGGGGTGGTGTTGGTGGCACGTATTGATTTGGTAACAAAAACCGCGCTGACTGAGACTATGACTATGCTGAATAAGTTAAATGCGATCGGGCTGATCGCAAATGGGGGTATTAGTCTCAAAAAGGCTAACATACCCAGTGTTAAGTCATAGAAACGGTTTAAATCATAGATTGTGTGATTTGTCAATACAAAAATCCTATGTTGTTGAAAAAAATATAAAAAATCAAATTATTGTAAAAGTTTATTAAAGCTATAAGCATCAGTAAGTAATGCGAGTATCATAAATTCAAATAGATGACTGTACTTTTACCAGCTATTGACTTGTACTGAAGATGTCTTACAACAGAATAATAATTTTACTTAAGTAATCTGTGTACGGATATTTTGAGTGATAAGTGATTTCACCGACAAACAAGAATTTAGTAACATTAGCGTCAGGTAATAAGAACCATGACCATTTCAGCAGCGACCAATTTAAATATCTATGCTTCTGTAGAGCAACAGCATTCAAGCCATTACTTACCCCACTGTGTTCTGAAGTGGCGGCGGGGACTGTTATTCGTCAGTCTCGGACAACAGAGCAAACAGCCTTATTTCTCGGCATTTGATACTGAGCAACATCTAGTAGAATGCTTGAAACAATCTCCTGTACGGCTGGTTTGCCTCCATCCCACCCTCGGTGAGGCAATGCTGAATCTCTGGGCAGATGCCTGTGAGCAAGCGAACAAACCCGTGTTTTTACGTGGGACGATTCAAAAAACATTTCAAAAGCCAAGCCAAATTAGCCCAGGGCGCAAGCAATGGATGGACTCAATGGCCGCCTTTTTTCTACTGGTATTGCTCAGCCCAGTTTTAGTGGTGACAGCTATATCTATGTACCTTTATTCACCAGAGCCGGTGTTCCCTAAGCAATGGTATATTGGCGCTGGAGGCAAGTTGTTCCGGCCTCTGAAGTTTCCCGCGACATTAGCTAATCAGGATTCTGGTACTACACCTTTAATTCGTTGGATGTGTAAGTACAACCTGGATAAGTTAGCACGGTTGTTTAATGTGCTACGGGGTGAGATTAGCTTGAGGGACTCATTCCATCCTTTGACTATATCTGAGGCAGTACCGAGTGAGATGAGCTTGAGGAATTCATCTTGTCCTTTGACTATATCTGAGGTAGTATCGAGTGAGATGAGCTTGAGGGATTCATTCAATCCTTTGACTATATCTGAGGTAGTGCCGATCGCCTCGGAATGTCAACAACCGATCATGACATTCTTGGAAATTGTACAAGCTCAGATTCACGAAAATAATTCAAATGAGGTTAATTTGGTTGTAGAGCAATACTGAATCTTCAATTTAAAAAAGATTCTGCACCTTATACCAAGTTTAGAAGTGCAATAGAGGGGCTAACGCCATGCTCCTCTATTACACTTATAAAAATCAAGGTTTTCCTGGGAATAATTATCTTGCTAAATTGCTTTCTTAATGCTGTAGTTTATCTTCGTGATTCCTATGTTACCTAACTCATTGAATCCAATTAGTATTTATTTAAAAAAATCTAGGTTATGGCAGGAGAATTACTTGATCCTGAGAGAATTCAAACATTTTCCCAAGGTTGTAATTCTTGCTTTTATATTCACATTTTTGGCTGCAACTTTTGAAGGGGTAGGAATTGGATTTTTACTTTCGTTTATACAAACCTTAACAAGCCCTAATGGAGAATCTGTTAAAACAGGAATTGAATGGGTTGATATTTGGGTTTTAGGGGTAAATACTTCAGCAAGTAGCCGAATGTTTCGCATTAGCAGTCTCATCCTACTTAGCACTTGGATGCGTGCAGGTTTTAACTACTTGTCTATCATTTATATAGAAATTTCTCAGATAACATTATTAGATAGACTTCGTAGGCAAATCTTTGAACAGCTTCAAGCTTTTAGCCTGGGATACTTTGCTAAAACTCAGTCAGGATCACTCATTAACACCATCACAACTGAACTAGAGAGAATCAAAAGTGCTTTTGGAGGAGTTGCATTTGTCCTCACGCGATGCTTGGTAGGGACGGTTTATATGTCAACTTTGCTGCTGCTGTCATGGCAAATCACTCTTCTGGCAATGATCCTATTCGGCCTCCTGGCAGCGGGGTTGTCCTCTCTGAATGCTAGGGTACGAGAAGTAAGTTTTGAAACTTCAGCAGCTCACAGTAATTTCACGTCAACGGCTGTAGAATTTATCAACGGAATTCGCACTATTCAAGCGTTTTCAGCTCAAGATTTTGAGCGGAAACGCTTCTATAAAAGTAGTGGTCGTGTAGCTGAAAGCTTGATTAAAATAACTCGGCTGATGTCGTCAGTTAGACCTATATCAGAAAGTGTTGCTACAGCAATTCTGGTCAGCCTGATTATTTTGGCATTCAATGGTGTCATCACCGGCAAGTCATTACCTGCTGCTTCATTGCTGACATTTTTCTTTGTATTGTTCCGTTTAGTACCAACTTTACAGGATGTGAACGGAACTAGGGTCGTCCTGAGTGGTCTACAGGGAGCATTTGTGAATGTTAAAGAACTATTGAGAACAGATGATAAAGATTATTTTCCGAATGGACATATTCAGTTTTCAGGATTGAAAACGGCGATTGATTTAGTTTCGGTAGATTTCGGATATGAACCTGAGAATTTGGTGCTGCATGATATTAGTTTGACGATCGAACGAGGTAAGATGACTGCTTTGGTGGGAGGTTCTGGGGCTGGGAAGACTACACTTGCTGATCTGATTCCACGGTTTTATGATCCAACTGGGGGTAAGATTCTGATTGATGGAGTTGATTTGAAAACCTATGATATTAAGTCGCTGCGCCAAAAATTAGCAGTTGTCAGCCAGGATACTTTCATTTTCAATGCTAATGTTCGTGACAATATTGCCTATGCTTTGGAAGGAGTGGAGGAGGCAGACATTTTAGAAGCAGCCGGTCAAGCTTATGCTTTAGAGTTTATTCAACAACTACCAGAGGGATTCGACACTCAATTGGGCGATCGCGGTGTACGTTTATCAGGTGGTCAACGTCAGAGACTGGCGATCGCTCGTGCTTTGTTGCGCGATCCAGAAATCTTGATTTTGGACGAAGCTACTAGCGCTTTGGATTCTGTATCTGAGCGACTGATCCAGGAGTCGTTGGAAAAGCTGTCTGTCGGTAGGACAGTAATTGCGATCGCCCATCGACTTTCGACAATTGCTCGTGCCGATCAGGTAGTGGTACTTGAGCAGGGACGAATTGTAGAGAAAGGTAAATATCAAGAGTTGTTAGAACAACGCGGTGTACTCTGGAAGTATCACCAAATGCAACATGAATCAGGGGCTTCCAGTTAAACCAACCCTTGTTTAGAACCAATTTCCGCTATGAACTGAGTGTTAGTGTACATTATTGATTTAAGAGTCATTTCGGAGGAATTTATTACATGAGAGTAGCAATTATTAGTAAGGCTAATAGCCAGGGTGGGGGAGCCAGTAGAGTTGCTGAAGATTTGGCAATTTGGTTAAATCGGTCTGGGCATGAGACCGACCACTTTATTGCGTTTTTTCCAGAGAAAGCTCTGGCATTTCAACGCAGCTTATATGGAGAAGACCTAAGTTTTAAGTTGTGCAAAAAGATTCATAGCGTAACTGGTCGCTTTGGCTTTCAAGAACTGTTACCAGTTGAATATTGGTTCAGTATAAGAAAAATTCTAGATAAGTATGATGTAATTCATTTCCAGGATCTCTTTACAGCAATTTCCCCATTGACTCTAGCCTTGGTCTCCCAACACAAACCTACATTTTTTACAGTTCAGGACTGTTCTGCATTTACAGGTGGCTGTTTATATCCGATGGGGTGTGACAAGTTCAGTAGTTATTGCCATCAATGCCCTCAGTTAGCCCAGAATACTTGGAAAGCTCGATTTCGCGATCACAGTAGAGAAATCCAAGCGATCAAACGTTGGGTGGCCAAGAATTGCCAAATTCGTTACATCTTTCCCAGTGAGTGGGTGGCTCAACAAGCTCGTCTAGCTTTGACGTTTAAGCTGTCACCACTCGTTATTCCTAATGGATTAGATTTACAAAATTTTTCCGGTCTCAACAAGCGAGAATCGAAGACCAAGCTAGGAATCCCAGAAAATCGTCCAGTTGTCGCCATAGCAGCTTATTCCTTGAATGACGAACGTAAAGGGATTGGCTATGCCTTGGCAGCACTGAAAAGCGTTACCGATCTTGCTCCTGTAGTGGTGACAGTGGGGCAGTGTAATAATGATCTAAGGCAAGCATTACAAGGCTTGGAAGTTAAAGAAATCGGATTTATTTCTGACCCTAAAGAGAGGGCTCAGGTCTATTGTGCCTCAGATATCCTACTTTTCTGTTCCCTGGCTGATAATCAGCCGCTGACCGTGCTCGAAGCCATGGCTGCATCTACTGTGATTGTTGGTTTTTCCACAGGCGGTGTACCAGAAATGATCCAAACCAAACACAATGGAATCTTGGTAGAACCGACTAATCAGGAAGCTTTGAATCAAGCTCTACGCCAAGCCTTGTTGTCTACAGATTTGCTGGAAATGGGACAGCAAGCGCGTCGAGATGTAGAAACTAAATTTTCTCATACAACGTTCCTTGAACGGCATCTACAGCTTTATCAGGAGGCAACACAGGTTTAATCCAATTTTTCTGCACGGCCCTAATATTCCACTCAGCATGGTACTTCGGCTAAATCTGCTAATCCATCGAGTCCGCAGTAATTAAGTAATCGGCTTTGCAACTTCTATGAAACAATCTTACATGACTCTTGAATCAACGAAGCAAGAACACCTTTACTCATTTGATGTATTTGACACGGCTTTGACTCGTATCTGGGCTAGGCCAACGGATCTATTTTGGGAGTTAGGCGATCGCTTGAAGCAGGAAAGCCTAATTACAATTTCCTCAGATATTTGGAGTCAACTTAGGATTGAAGCTGAGGGTAAGGCAAGGCAACTATCTAAAACGAATGAAGTAACACTACAGGAAATTTATGCTCAATTAGCTGAGTCCTTGAACTGGACTGAGTTAGATAGGGAGAACGCAATCCATCATGAAATTCAACTAGAACGTGCTAGCCTCCGTCCAGTTCCAGCTATTCAGCTCAAGATTCAAGAGTTACATCAGCAAAATCAATCGATCGCCTATCTCTCAGATATGTACCTACCCTCGGAGGCGATTCGAGGATTTCTCGAAGATCATCAAATTTGGGCAGATGGTGATGTAATCCACGTCTCCAATGAAGTTGGACTTCATAAGGTATCTGGAGAACTATTTCAATACTATCTCACTCAGTATCAACTCAAAGCCTCTGAAGTCCTACACACCGGGGATAATCTCTATTCTGATATCAAAGTAGCCAAGAAATTAGGCATTCAAGTTCAGGCTTTCGTGCAAACACACCTAAATCGCTACGAGTATATCATTGCAGACAACGAACAATTGCCACTTCGATTTCGTTCGCTGCTAGCTGGTGCTAACCGCCTATGTCGCTTGCACTGCAAAGAGACAGAATTGCATCGACAAATAATCTGGAATACAGGTGCTAATGTTATCGCACCTGTATTTTTTGGGTTCGTTCATTGGGTGTTGCAGGAGGCGAAGAGTCAGGGAATTCAGAGGCTGTATTTCATGGCCAGAGATGGACAAATTCTCTGGGAAATTGCCCAAATTATCTGCCGTAAGTGGGGCTATGACATCGACTGTCAATATTTGTATGGTTCTAGACAGGCTTTTCACTTTCCTTCTATTCAACAAATTGGTGAAACTGAACAGGAATGGCTTTTTGATAAACCGCCATTTTTCTCGGTGCGGTTGGTGTGCGATCGCGTCAACATTCAACCAGAACAGATTGCTGATGCGCTGACACGTCATGGCTTTCCGATCGAGATTTGGGACAAAAATCTGACCGAACAGGAATTCACGGCGCTGAAAGTAGCTTTTCAGGACAGAGAAATTATTGATCTGATTGTTGATTTGGCGGCTATCTACAGAGAAAAGGCGATCGGTTATTTCAAACAAGCAGGTATTGGTGATGGAACATCGTTTGCGATCGTTGATTCTGGCTGGACTGGACGATCGCAACGTTCATTCAGTAAGATATTGGCGATCGGCAATCTCTATCCTCCAGGTGGAGTACCTGGATTTTACTTTGGATTGGAAAGACGTATTACACCATTCTCAACCGATCGCTTAATACCTTATTTCTTAGATCCTGATGCCATCATCACTGAACGACGCTCCCTTAGCAGTTCTCCGATTTTAGAGCTATTCCTGGCGGCGGATCATGGCAGCACCGTCAGATATGAGAAACAGGATGATGGATATATTCCGATATTGCGATCGGAGAAAAATGAAAAAGGTCTCAAATGGGGAGTCTTAGTTCAGCAGCAAGCAATCCTAGATTTTACTGAGCGATTGACCGATCATTTGCAGCCTGAAGAATGTGAAGTAAGGTATTTTCATCAAGTTACAGAAGACCTGCTGAAAACCTTTATCCACTCGCCGAACAAAGAGGAAGCCCAAGTTTTTGGTAGCCAGCCATTTTCAGATCAACAGTTAGAAAGTAAATTTCATGACCTTGCGCCAGCATACTCCCTAGTAGACGGCTTTAAAATGATATTTGACAAACACTATATCAGTGATTTTGTCTGGCTACCAGGATCGATTCAACGCAGTTCACCACTCACTAGAAGTGTCCTAGGATACATCAAAGGATTGCGAGACAGCTTGAATTATGCTCGTTCCGCCGAACAGGCATATCTCGTAGGAAAGGAGCAGCTATCTTGGGATTTTGCTAAACAGGCAGTACGATCTTCCCCTGTTATCTTACTATCCCGTAGCTTCATTCGCACTAATATATCTCTTGTTATGCGATCGAATTTCTTTAGGAGGCAATAAATCACTTTCAGCAGATGGCATCTAATAACGTTGACATTGTACTGCTCGAAAAGGAATTTTGAAAACCATGAAAGTCTACTTTACAACTACAGCAAAAGGCCAGCATCCTCACGCTGCGCCGCACCTTATTGAGCTAGGAAAAAAAGCCATTCAAAGTGAATTAAACCAAAGATATTCTTTAGCAAAAGTTTCAAATGATGCCGATTTAATCATTTATGTTGAGCCTTGGTATATTAAACACAGACAATATGTTTTTACTCTGCTATCAGAAGAGCTAATTATAAACTCACCCAACCGGTGTTTCGTGATGGATTGTGCAGATACGTCATGGGGTTTAATGCCAGGAGTTTACACTGGTTTGAGAGCATCTCAGACTAATAGAAGGAGATTTAGATCGGGTGGTTACTTAACAGAATACAATTCCCTTGGCGATGAGGTTTTTAGCAGGAAAAAAGATATTGAACCTAAGCTATTATTCTCATTTCGTGGACATATATCCTCTGATGCCCGCTTAAAGATTTTTGAATCAAACTTTTCCATAGATGACATTGCAATAAACCGCACTTATGAATGGTGTAATCACTCAGACGAACAAAAACTATTGTATACAGAAGAGTTGATCAATAGTAAATTCGTTCTTTGCCCTGGAGGAAATTGTCCCGCATCGATTCGCTTATTTGAAACCATGAAGATGGGTAGAGTACCTGTCATCTTATCAGACGATTGGGTCGCACCAGATGGACCAAGCTGGCTCGATTTCTCCATTAGAGTTTCTGAAAGTAGAATTCATGAGTTACCAGAAATTATTGAGCGGTATGAATCTCAAGCTTTCACAATGGGAAAGTTAGCTAGAGAGGCATGGGAAAAGTGGTTTAGTCCTGATAGAATCTACATACATATGCTTAATTACATAGAAAGTATTTATCTAGAGCGAGAGAGCAACCATGATGAGAAAAAGTATCAGGAAGAATGGCTATCATGGAAATTTCAGTGGGAAAGAGGTTGGACTCCCTTGCAAAGAGCTACAGGACTCTTGAAAAGGCAAATTTCAAAAATTTCAACAAACCAAGAAAAACAATAGTTATGATGCAATTATTCGATCAATTAAATGATCGGGTATGAGTATATACCAAATTATTTGACAGCGAAATATAAATTGGCAGTTTATATTAAAAACAAAACAGTTGTCATTTTGGTTTAAGCACTACTTTTTACTAAATTATGATATGCACAAGAACATACTAAGTGATTTAGATTTACGTGAATATTTTGTCCCACCTGATAGCAAAACACGTACTAAAGCCTCCTATAATTATGCTTTAGAAGGGTTACGTGGACTCGCGGCCATCTGGGTTGTTTATGCCCATGTTTTTGGCTTTAAATACGAACTTGACCCTACTTATCATCCAACTTTCCCCTTTCAGCACTATTTTCATGCGGCTCATGGAGGCATTTTAATCTTCTTTGTTCTATCTGGTTATGTTATAGGTTTAACGAACCAAGCACCATTCTCACGAGCCAATGCCATTCGTTACTTACTACGGCGTTTCATCCGCTTGTATCCCATCTATTTGTTCTGTATCATCCTGGCAGTGCTAGCATCACCCCATGATACCTGGAAAACGGTTCTTGGTAACTTATTCTTCTTGCAGGGGTCAGTTTCTGCCCTTCTGTCAGGCAACGGCGTTCTATGGACGCTACATTACGAAGTCATTTATTACTTTGCTTTTCTAGCAATTTGGTATTTCCGTCCTAAGATTCTACCCCTTGTATGGAGTACGTTTATTGTGGCGTGTTTAGGTTGGTTTATTCCCTCGTTTCCACAACTTCTATCTGGCTATGCTGCGGGTTGGCTGTTTTGGTTATTTGGGCTGTGGCTAGCTTGGAACAGACAGGGAGTAGGAGAACCGCCAAAAGTTCCTTTGTTTACTTATCTACTTCTATTCATTGCTACGGATCGTTTGGGTACTGTGAAATTTATCCTCGATAGCTTAGGCTGGGCTCGTTCAAGTTCTTCAGAGATAAATCTTACAGATATTACTTATTTTCCCATCTGCGCTATTTTATTTACAGCAGTTGCTAACTTTCCGTGTCCTGGAAGGCGAGTTTTAAAGCTATTGGCTATAGGTGTACCCCTAGCCCATTGTAGTTATTTACTAGCTATCGGTAACTTGTTTGAACCTATTACTTGGAGTATTGCTGTACATACAGTTCTAGCAGTTGCGTTAATACGTTGGAGAATAGAGTCTAAGGCGATCGCACTTTTTGCTTTCATTGGAAGCATTTCCTATGGGATTTATGTTCTGCATATGCCTATACTGCATCTGGTTGCCAATCACTTCCCTTGGAGTGGTTATCCCTGGAGTTTCACTCTACGTCTACTTGTCTGGATTACTCTAACCATCGGTCTTTCCTATTGGTTAGAACTAACAATTCAGCCAATTTTGAAACGTTGGTTTCAGAAATCGGTCTTGGATCGAATTTAGTCAGCATATAAGCTGGCTAAGCTGATATTCATGTTGTAAATAGTTGTTATTTTGGTTTAAATCAATGGTGAATATTCCTTATCATGTTGCTAGAAACCAAGGGAAGCTGATTCGATCCTTATATAAATCAGTGCTTCCACAAATTGCGAAAATTCCTATTTCGCAAACTCAGCGTATTCCAATAACCGTTTACGCTCTCTCCTGTGAGCGGGATCTACCAGAACAGGTAGCAAGTCTGCGCTCCTTCATCCGTCATGCTGGTATTCCAGAACGTTTCATAATCATTTCTGATGGTAGCTACACCGAAAATAGTTGCAATTTGCTCCGCCAAATTCATCCCTGTGTTGAGGTATTGCCACTTGAAGAATTGAAGCGAACCGATCTGCCTCAATCTGTCTATGATTATGCTTCTCAGCATCCGATGGGCAGAAAACTATTGGCATTGATGTCAATTCCGATTAATCACACAACGATTTATACTGACTCAGATATTCTGTTTTTTCCAGGAGTAACTGATTTAGTTGAATTAGCCAGATTAGACAATAAATCTTCTCTATATCTACCGGATTGTGCGGCTAAAATGGACGATCGAGTAATTTATGATGATTTTGAAAAGTTAAATCCAGTTAACGGTGGATTTATTGTCTTCAAAGAACCGTTAGATTGGAGTTTTGCCGTTGAGCGATTGTCAAAGATTACAGAACTTAATCATTATTTTACCGAGCAAACTTTGGTGCATTTGACAATGCACTATAACCAGGCAAAGCCTCTCTGCTCGAAACGATATGTTCTAAGTGTTGAAGACCAATTTATTTATCCAGATAAGTACGCTGGTAAAGAAATTGCACTTAGGCATTACGTTAATGATGTTAGACATAAATTTTGGTTTAATGCCCTGTCTTAAGTGTTTAAAACATTTCAAAATTAATATGATTAAAAACAACTTGATGCCTCAAGAAAAAACCATCCATTACTGTTCGTGCGGCGTAGGATGTGGTGGTGGGATAGACACCTATGTAAAGTCTTTGTTGCAAGCTCAACTTCCCAACGTCAGCCCACAGGTAATTACCTCGCTCAAAAATATAGATCAGAGTCAGTTCAAGTTACTTAATATTCAAGAGCAGGAGCTAGTATGGGACGTTACAGGAGAATGTCCGGTTGTCTATACACTTCACAATCACTCTCCCTACTGCCCTAGTGGTACCAAGTATTTGTCAATGAGGGGGACTGCCTGCGATCGCGCTATGTCTACTCTCGGATGTACTTGGGGTCATCTAGTAGATGGCTGTGGTAGTAGACGACCTGAGAATATTATCCAAAATTTTCAAAAGTCTTATCGAGAACTAGAGACACTTAAAAGACTGAGAATTCCTGTCATTGCCAATAGTGATTATGTTCGCGGACAGTTGATTAGACATGGTTTACCTCCTGAACAAACCGTAACATTGTACTGCGCTATTCCCGTTCCTACAACGAGTAGTGAACCATTAACTTTTGAAACGCACCAAAATTCTCGACTTCTGTTTGCGGGGCGTATTGTTCCAGAGAAAGGTCTTGACTGGCTGCTCAAAGCCTTTACACAAGTTGACCGACGGGTTCATCTTGATATTGCAGGTGAGGGTTGGGATCGACCTAAAATGGAACGGTTAGCGCAGAAACTGGGAGTGAGCGATCGCGTTACCTGGCATGGCTGGTGCGATCGCGAGAAAATGGATGCACTTTACCGACAGTGTTATGCTGTGGTTTTTCCTAGTCTTTGGCACGAACCTGCTGGTCTGGTCACGCTGGAAGCCTATGGTCGCCATCGACCTGTCATTGCTAGTTCATTAGGAGGGATTCCAGAATACATCCGCGATCGAAAAACAGGTATTCTTGTCCCTGCCAATGATCTCAAAAAGTTGGCTACTGCTATCAATGAATTGGCGGTCGATTATCAAAAAGCTCGAAGCTTTGGAGAAAATGGATATGCGTTGTTGCTGGAGCAATTTACGATTGAGACCCAGATCAAGCAACTTCAAATTATCTACGAAAAAACTATTGATGACTTTCACTCTTCCAGAGTTATCTGATAATTCTGCTCGTTCTCAGTCTAAATTAGGCCATAAATAAATCAGGAAATCCCTCAATTTAAAGAAACTGATGAAAATTCTACTTACCATTCACCACGAACTAGATCCTAATACAGGTGCTCCAGGAATAACATGGAAACTAGGTCAGGAATATCAAAAACTGGGTCATGAAGTAGAGTATTACTCTTTTGATAACCTGCCACAAAAATTGCCGGGAATGCTAGAGTCAATGATGTTTCCTGAATTTCTGGCTAGTCACATATCGGCACTCTCCCAAAAAGGAGCCGTTGATGTTGTAGATGCTTCGACTGGCGATGCCTGGGTGTGGGCAAAATTGCCCCGTAGCTCAAATAGTCCGGTTTTAGTGACACGGAGTCACGGTCTTGAGCATGTGATGCACCTGGAAAACTTAGAAGAGGCTCGCGTTGGCAATTTGAATTTGAGTTGGAAATATCCGCTTTATCATGGAGGTTTTCGACTCTGGGAGGTTGCTAATTCTCTGCGAGATGCAGATTTGAGCTTATTCTCTAATAGTTATGATTCAAACTATGCGGTTGAAAAATTAGGGGTTGATCCTGGACGGACTCGCGTTTTTGTCAATGGAATTCCAGAGTTTTTTCTCAATCTCGACTTTGAGCCAACGCCCGAAGCTGAAGATTCAGTTATTCGCATCGCTTTAGTGGCAACTTATATCCCTCGTAAAGGGATTTATTATGGTGTTCCTGCATTAAATAAAATTATGGCTCGCTATCCTCAAGTAGAGGTGAGCTTTCTGGGGACGTGCTGTCCTGAAGCGCAAGTTTATGCGGATTTTGAGCCATCTCTACACGATCGCATCCGAGTTGTGCCACGCTACCCATATGAAACTCTGCCCGAACTTTTGCGCGGACATCATATCAAGCTTTTTCCTACCCTCTCGGAAGGGTTTAGCGTCGCTCTTATGGATGCTATGGCTAGCGGTTTAGCCCCTGTAACCACAACAACGCCAGGGCCGATGGAAGTCGTGATCGATGGAGATAATGGGATTTTAGTCCCGCCCCGTGACACTGTGGCGATCGAGGAAGCTTTGGAGCGGTTAATTACAGACCGCCCCTACCTGGAAAAATTGCGCCGTAATGCTTATGCTACTGCACAAAAGTATAGTTGGGAGAGGATTGCCCGTGATAATTTGACTTTGTACGAAGCAGCTTTGTCTCAGAAAAGAGGTACTAAATGAAGCTTTGTATTGTTACTCATAAAGTTGCGATCGGTGATGGTCAAGGTCGGGTCAACTATGAAGTTGCCTGGGAGGCTATTCGTCGTGGTCATCATGTTACCTTGTTAGCAAGTAGTGTAGATTTGGCACTGGAAAAACACAGTCAGGTCGATTGGATTCCTATTTCAATTAAAGGATATCCATTGCAACTTGTTCGCGAAATGGCTTTCTCTACCAAGACTGCTTGGTGGTTAAATAAGCATCACAAAGAATTTGATCTGATCAAACTCAATGGTGCAATTACTTCTGCTAGGGGAGATGTGAATGCAGTACATTTTGTTCATAGTTCCTGGTTGCGATCGCCTATAAATCTCTCAACACGAAATCTGAGCTTGCGTGGCACTTATCAGCGGTTTTATACTGCTTTAAATGCTGAGTGGGAGCGCAAAGCTTTCGATCGCGCAAAAGTCGTAGTAGCCGTTTCTGAGAAGGTAGCGCAAGAATTAATGGCGATCGGTGTTCCACGCGATCGCATTCG
Source organism: Oscillatoriales cyanobacterium (assembly GCA_004294385.1). Taxonomy (GTDB): domain Bacteria; phylum Cyanobacteriota; class Cyanobacteriia; order Cyanobacteriales; family Microcoleaceae; genus Microcoleus. The sequence goes on from REAP01000020.1 coordinate 54,037, forward strand.
GACTATCTTAAATGGCATTGATTTACAAGAGTTTGCGCCTGGTATTGTCGATAGGCAAAAATGGGGTTTACCAGAGGAAGTTCCTCTGGCGCTATTTGCTGGTGATATCCGTACACCTCGGAAAAACTTGGATACAGTCTTGCATTCCTTAGTGCAAGTTCCTCAATTGCATCTCGCAGTTGTGGGTGGAACCGCAGGTAGTCCATATCCTGAGTTAGCCCGATCGCTAAACTTAGAAAATCGGGTGCATTTTCTGGGATTTCGGCAAGATGTCCCAGACTTAATGAAAGCAGCAGATTTTTTAGTCTTTCCGTCCCGTTATGAACCTTTTGGTTTAGTGGTATTGGAAGCAATGGCGACAGGAATACCCGTTGTGACTGCTGCTACGACGGGGGCGGCCGAATTGGTGACACCAGACTGTGGCTTCGTTTTGCCAGACTCAGACGATACACAGGCTTTAGCTGAAGCATTGAATCAATTAGTTAAATGCGATCGGCAACAAAGACAACAAATGGGTCAAGTAGCCAGAACTATAGCAGAACAGCATAGTTGGGCTAATATGGCACGTAATTATGTAAATTTATTTGAGGAACTCCAGCCGTGATCAAGATTTCAGTTGTCGTACCTACTTACCATCGCCCCAAAGATTTGGAACGCTGTTTAGAAGCACTAAAAAAGCAAAATCGCCAGCCAGATGAAGTATTAGTAACGATTCGCGAGGCGGATTCTGCAACTTGGGAACTCCTTGAATCGTTCAATCATCAACCCTTACCATTACACCTGATCAAAATGGACGCTTCAGTAGCGATAGGAGCATTACCTGCTATGAATTTAGCGATCGATGCCGCTTCTGGGGATATCCTCGTCTTTACCGATGATGATTCAGCACCTCACACCGATTGGCTGGAACGCATCGAAGCTCACTTTCTATCAGATAGCAATATCGGTGGTGTAGGGGGGCGGGATTGGGTCTATCACGGCACCCGCTTAGAAGACGGAAAGCGCGAAGTAGTCGGAAAGGTGCAGTGGTTTGGACAAGTCATCGGTGAACATCATTTAGGGTTTGGAGAAGCCCGTGAGGTAGATCTGCTTAAGGGGGTAAACATGAGTTTTCGGCGGACTGCGATGGCCGGAATGCACTTCGATCGCCGGATGCGAGGTAATGGAGCCGCACCACACTTTGAACTAGCATTTAGCCTGGCATTGAAACGAGCAGGCTGGAAACTAATCTACGATCCCAAAATAGCAGTCGATCACTTTCCAGGACAACGTTTTGACGAAGATCAACGCAATAAATTCAATGAAATTGCCTTCTTCAATTCCGTACATAATGAAACTTTAGTGTTGTTAGAAAACCTACCATTGATTCGACGTACTGTATTTGTCTTCTGGGCAACATTGGTGGGAACACGAGAGGCCCCTGGTTTTTTACAATGGTTACGATTTCTACCTAAAGAAGGAGCTTTAGCAGGACAAAAATTAGTAGCATCTCTACAGGGACGTTGGCAGGCTTGGGAGACATGGCAACAGTCCAAATAAAGATGTTATGGCAACCGCCAAGGTGGTTAAAGTATTTATGGTTATTGAACCCTTCGACTCCGCTCCCTGAGCAATGACCAAAGCACCTTTTCGCTCCCTGAGCAATGACCAAAGCACCTTTTCGCTCCCTGAGCAATGACCAAATCACCTTGGCGACTGCTATCTATCTAGTTCTAAAACCTAAAACCTAGCTAGTCTGCCATCCAATCTTCTATAATGATTATGTGAATTTATTTGAGGAATTCCAGCCGTGATCAAGATCTCAGTTGTCATAGCTACTTACCGTCGTCCGAAAGACTTAGCCCGCTGCTTAGACGCACTCAAAAAGCAAAAACGTCCTACTGATGAAGTCTTAGTAGTAGTTCGGGATACTGATACTGAGACTTGGACATTTCTCCAAACATTTAACCCAGAATTATTACCAATACGAACTGCCACAGTCAATATATCTGGTGTAGTAGCCGCCATGAATGTAGGGATGGATGCCACTTCTGGGGATATCCTCGCCTTTACCGATGATGATGCAGCACCTCACACCGATTGGCTGGAACGTATCGAAACTCACTTTCTATCAGATAGCAAGATCGGTGGTGTAGGGGGGCGGGATTGGGTGTATCATGGCACCCAGTTAGAAGAGGGGGAACGCGAGGTAGTAGGAAAGGTGCAGTGGTTTGGACGAGTCATCGGTGAACATCACTTAGGGGTTGGAGAAGCCCGTGAGGTAGATGTACTTAAGGGTGTCAATATGAGTTTTCGGCGGAGTGCGATCGGCGAAATGCACTTCGATCGCCGGATGCGAGGTACTGGAGCCGCACCACACTTTGAACTAGCATTTAGTCTAGCCTTGAAACAAGCAGGCTGGAAACTAATCTACGATCCCAAAATAGCAGTCGATCACTTTCCAGCACAACGTTTTGACGAAGATCAACGCCATACATTCAATGACATTGCCTTCTTCAATGCCGTACACAATGAAACTTTAGTTTTGTTAGAGAACCTACCATTGACTCGACGTACTGTCTTTGTCTTCTGGGCAACATTGGTGGGGACACGAGATGCTCCTGGTTTTGTACAATGGTTACGATTTCTACCTAAAGAAGGCACTTTAGCAGGACAGAAATTAGTAGCATCTCTACGTGGACGTTGGCAGGCTTGGGAGACATGGCAACAGTCCAAATAAAGGTGTTACATCTAGTTCTAAAACCTAAAACCTAGTTAGTAATGAGTCAAATACAGGGAATTCCGAATAACTCTCGAAAACAAGGCTTCTCTCTGTCACTACAACCGCAGGGAGCTTGGATAGCAATCCTGGGACTATTACTGATTACTACCCTATGCCTTGTAGCAGGTCTTGGTAAGGTTCTAAATATCATCTTTCCGGCGGGTTGTCTTGGTGTCAGTTTGTTCCTATATTTGCGGTATCCCATCCTCTATGTAGGTTTCACTTGGTGGGTGTTTTTCCTCACACCTTTTATTCGTCGTGTGTCAGATTTTCGGAGCGGTTTTACAGAACCAAGTCCCATATTGTTAGCCCCTCTACTGGTGACAATGATCACCATTATAACTTTCTACCGTAACCTTCCCAAAGCACATGAACAAGGTGGCTTACCTTTTATCCTATCTGCTACGGGTGTGTTCTATGGTTTTCTAATTGGTATGGTTAATGGCTTACCTGTTCCGGCAATCATCTCTCTTATGAGTTGGATAAGCCCCATTCTGTTTGGTTTCCACTTACTTGTAAACTGGCGGGATTACCCCAAATATCAGCAAAACATTCAGCGCGTTTTTCTCTGGGGTGTATTAGTGACAGCATCCTATGGTGTTTATCAATACTTAGTTGCACCTGAGTGGGATCGTTTCTGGCTGATAGAGACCAAACTATATACCAGTATGGGAAAACCAGAACCCCTTGGAATGCGAGTGTGGAGCACAATGAATTCACCCTTACATTTTGCAACAGTTATGATACCAGGTACTATATTGCTATTCATCGAGAAAAGGGTTTTACGTTTTCCTGGTTTAGCGGTTGGTATCTTGTCTCTCCTGCTAACATTAGTACGTACAGCTTGGGGAGGATGGATGGTATCTTTAGTTGCCCTGCTCGGTTTTCTCAAAGGAATTGTGCAGATCCGTTTAATCTCTTTGTTGATGGTCATGGCAATATTAGTCGTTCCGTTGTCTACGGTAGAGCCATTTTCCCAAGTCATTCAATCTCGTGTCACAAGTTTAACAAACGTTAAGGACGATCAGAGTGCGAAGGATAGGGCTGGACTTTATGGTACGATGATAAATGATGCCTTAAATGAATATATAGGTAAAGGAAATGGAACTCTCACACCTATTGACAGCGGATTGCTAGAGATGATTCTCACACTAGGTTGGTTGGGCAGCATCCCCTATATCTCTGGAATGTTATTGTTATTCTATAGCTTGTTTCAAGGCTCCCAGTCATCGAGAGCGGACTCTTTTGCCAGTGCTACCCGCGCTATTGCTCTTGGGTTCGTACCGATGCTAGCTGGTTCAAACGTAATCGTTGGTATCTCTGGCATGGTTTTCTGGGGATTTCTGGGTCTAGGGATAGCAGCGAATAAGTATCACTCACATCAAAATATTGTCAGACTGAAAGGAAATTAATACTCTTGATTCAAGAATAAGCCAGTACACTTCTCAGAACAATTGGCCTGTAAAGGGTCAACCAAAAACACTACTCAATTCAACAAAAATATCTAATTATGTTATCTTTATCCAAAATTTTCCCTAGTAGCAAAATGCCGATCAAGGAATGTAATATACTATTGATGACTGCCACAATCACCCCCCGGTCTGGAGTGCCTAACCTGGCAAGAACTGATCCCCAAAAACGTCTTCAGGATTATGAAAATTCGTTGAAATTTTATCTGCCATTGCTGAATGAGGGTGTTGACTCAATTGTATTTGCAGAGAACTCAAATTCTGATGTTTCAAGTTTACGAAACATTGCCGCCGAGTATGGTGTTAGCGATCGAGTTGAGTTCGTGGTTTTTGATGGATTAGATTATCCTCCTAGCTATGATCGTGGCTACGGTGAATTCAAACTCGTCGATTACACGATGAATCATTCAGAGTTAATTAATAATGGTCAGAATGAACAGGGGGAGATAATTGTCTGGAAAGTGACAGGTCGTTATATGGTAAGGAATTTAGCTCGGCTAATTGCTCGTAAGCCTTCAAACTTTGATCTATATTGTAATTTCCGAAATTTCCCGAAGCATTGGACTGATATGTACTTGCTGGCGTGGACAATCAGGGGCTATCAAGCTTGTCTAAATAACGTTTATCACCAACTTAAAACTAATGTACCGGAAGTACCTCAAGGCGTAGCGGCGGAAGAGCTTTTAAGAAATTTGCTCGATCGACCTCCAGAGAATATCAAGCTTGTACGAAGATTCAATGTGACTCCTGAGATTTATGGCATTCGTGGGGCGGATAATAAAGGCTATTCCACTGACAATTTTTGGAAGTTTTATGTCCGAGATAAAATTCGCTTATTATTTCCATGGCTGTGGATATAAGATAAGATTTAATTCTAATAAATTTATGCCTATTTAACTTATATATTCACATCCTGGCTTGTTGTCATTTGTCAGACTAAAAATATCTTAAGAATTTGACAATTACTAGACGATATATTATAATTGTAAAATTACCATAGTAATTATTCCCCAAATAGCTATGATTCCTACACGCAAAAACATACAGTATCATCAAGATGGAGAAATCTTTTGTGTTAGTAATGAGCAGAGCCTTTCAGGAAGCGATCGCAAAGAATTTGTAGCATATCAAAAAACCGATAGGCAACGTTCTGACAACAAAGGTATAGAAGTATTTGACGATATAGTTTTTAAGTCGAACTTTATCAAAATATTTCAACAACTTATACCTCATCTGGAATTGTCGGGAACAGAGAAAATATTGGAAATGGGTGCTGGTCAAGGGTGGGCAAGTGTGATACTAAAAAATAAGTACCCCAATAGTTATGTAATAGCAAGCGATCTTGTACCTGTAGCACTAAAATTTTGTAAGAATTATGAAGAATTATTAAATACTTATATTGATGAAAAATGGGCTTTTAATTGTCGAGATATTCCTTTTGAAGACAATAACTTAGATCTAATTTTTACAATGGCAGCATTCCATCATTTTGGAGAAAACAATGATTATAGTAAAACCATTCAAGAAATGGTAAGGGTTTTGAAACCTAAAGGAAAAATAATATTGCTATATGAGCCTTCTTCACCAAAATATTTATATAATCTAGCCTACAAACGAGTGAATAAACGGAGGGATTTAGATGGGGTTGACGAGGATGTATTAATACTCTCGAAAATTCAAGATTCTGCGAACAGCATTAATTGTAATTTCAGGGCTGAGTTCTTTCCAGAATTTTCTTATAGAGAAGGATTTAATAGTACAATCTACTATTACCTGTTATCAAAGCTAGGTATATTGTCAAAATTTCTGGTAAGTACCGTCAATATCGTTATAGAAAAAAAATAATGCTTTGATGAAGGCAAGATGGGTGATTGATTGAATTAACTTTTTTTACAGGCTGGGATAAAATTAGGTGAATAATAGTAATATCGACAATTCTGTTACTGCCTCTGCAAACATTCTTTGCGTCGGGATGGGATGGTTTCCGAAAACACCGGGTGGGCTGGCTCGATATTTATATGAGCTGACGCATCAGTTAGCCGCCAGTCAAGATCGAGTTGAATTGTGTGGAGTTGGTTTACCAGAAACTGATCCTAACTCGACGATCGCACTTACTAATTTAGCTGAACCAGATATTCGACTCTGGGAAAGGCTTTGGCTGATTCGCTCCAATTTTATGCAGCGAAAGTTTGCAAAACCTGATGCTATTAATCTGCATTTTGCATTATATAGTTTTCCACTTTTGCAGGTTTTACCGAAAGGGGTTCCTGTTACTTTTTCGTTTCATGGGCCTTGGGCTTTGGAAAGTAAGCAGGAGGGTTCTGGTAAACTGAGTGTTTTTTTGAAGCATTGGGTTGAAGACAGAGTTTACGATCGCTGCGATCGCTTTATTGTCCTCAGCAAAGCATTTGGTGAGATTTTACATGAAGAGTATCAAATTCCTTGGAGCAAAATTCACGTAATTCCCGGCGGTGTCGATTTGTCGCGATTTCAACTTGACCGATCGCGCCCAGAAGCCCGATCGCAACTCAACTGGCCCCCAAATCGCCCGATTCTATTTACAGCGCGTCGTTTAGTCCATCGAGTTGGACTTGATAAGCTGTTGACGGCTGTAGCGATGATTAAACCTCAAATTCCTGATATCTGGTTGGCGATCGCCGGAAAAGGGCCATTACAAGCCGATCTTCAGCAACAAGCAACAGATTTAGGACTTAATGACAACGTTAAATTTCTCGGCTTTTTACCAGATGACCAACTACCTATAGCTTACCAAGCCGCCGACCTCAGTGTGATGCCGAGTCAATCTTTAGAAGGATTTGGATTAGCTGTGCTAGAATCCCTCGCCTGTGGTACTCCAGCATTATGTACTCCCGTTGGTGGAATGCCGGAAATTTTAGAGCCGTTTTCACCAAATTTAATTACTGCTTCTACAGAAGCAACAGCGATTGCTGAGAGACTAGAACAACTGTTACTTAAAAAAGTGCCGATGCCTTCTAGAGAAGCGTGTCAGGAATACGCTGCTATGAATTTTGATTGGCAAAATATCGCACAAAAAGTTAGAAAAGTGTTGTTAGCTTGAGGTTCAAAACAATTAGAATATCCGGTTCGATCGATTACCCAATATGGTAGGGGCGGGTTCACTAAAAATACTCGCCAATAATTGACAATCTCAAAAACCCGCCCTCACTGACGATATTATGGTCAATCGATCGGAGATGATATAGCAATCCTTGCAGGAGTCGTAAATATTTTTACCCCACCCCAACCCTCCCCTTACTAAGGGGAGGGAGCAAGAAATTCACAAATGATTTAGGATTGCTATATAAGTCCTGTCTGAGAAAAAAGTTAGATCAAAAAAACTAATGAAAATACTATTTTTAGACCAGAGTGGAAAGCCCGGTGGTGCCGAACTTTGCTTAATAGATATTGCCAAACCCTATCGAGATAGTTGTCTAGTTGGCTTGTTTGTAGATGGTGATTTTAGGCAATTACTAGAGCAACAGCAAATTCCCGTTGAGGTGTTAGCAACGGAAGCAATCAAGGTTCGTAAAGAAAGCAGTTTGATGCAGAGTTTAAGTAGTGTCACCGCGCTACTGCCTTTGATTGGTAAAATTGTTCAAAAAGCTCGTCAATATGATTTGATCTACGCCAACACACAAAAAGCTCTAGTTGTTGGTGCATTAGCTAGCTTTTTTAGTCGTCGCCCTCTAGTCTATCATTTACATGACATTTTATCGACAGACCATTTCAGTCGAACTAACTTAAAAGTAGCTGTAACTTTGGCTAATCGCTTTGCATCGTTGGTGATTGCTAACTCCCAAGCCAGTCAGGATGCTTTCTTAGCAGCAGGAGGACGATCGGATATAGTCGATGTCGTCTACAATGGCTTTGAGCCTGAAGTCTATCAGAGCGATCGCACTAAAACTACCCAACTCAAGACACAACTAGAACTTGATGGACAATTTATAGTCGGTCATTTCAGTCGATTGTCACCTTGGAAAGGTCAACATATTTTAATTGAAGCTCTTACCTACTGTCCGAAAAATGTCACAGCTATGTTTGTGGGTGATGCGCTGTTTGGCGAGCAGGATTATGTCCAGCAATTGCACAAACAAGTGGCAGAATTAGGAGTTGAAAATCGAGTTAAGTTTTTAGGATTTCGTTCGGATGTTCCGCAGTTAATGGCAATTTGTGATTTAGTGGCACATACTTCGATCGCACCGGAACCTTTTGGCCGAGTGATTGTGGAGGCTATGCTGTCTGGTACACCTATAGTTGCTGCTCAATCTGGAGGTGCGATTGAATTAATAGAACCGGGGATCAATGGCTTTTTGGTTCCTTCGGGCCAGCCGCAACAACTCGCGGAGGTTATTAATACGTGTTACAACCAGCCTGAGTCTACGATCGCGATCGCGCAATCTGCACAGGAGATGGCTAGTCGGCGTTTTAATCAAACTAATATCGATCGGCAGATTGCAGATTTACTGGGTCGAATTTTTACCTGACTTGTCCCAATATCTAATGATTAAACCGCGAAGACGCAAAGAGCGCGAAGGAAGAACTGCATCTTCTTCTTTCTCTGACTTCGTGTCCTTAGCGCCTTCGCGGTTCATTTAATCTTACTATCTATTAGCGATCGCATAGTTTACGATCGCTGTTTTACGAATTTATAACCGCGACATTTTGCCCAGTTTCACTCGATCGCCTCGCAGCATCTGCAACCTTCAAAGCATACAAACTACTGGCATTATTCACGTACAAAGGCGTACCATTTAACAGACATTCCAACACCATATCTGTATCCTTAGCAAACAAACCGCGCCGCGTTCCCACTTCGATTGTTTGCCTATTTTCGCCCTGAATTAATTGACCAGATTCGGGAGTGAAAATCAGAGTTCCCTCTTCCCCGTAAATTGTAAAAATGTTTTCTGACTGCGAAAAAGTTTCGCCTTTTCCGTAAACAGCTTCCGCAAAAACTCCATTAGCAAAGCGTAATTGGGCATTGCACAAACAAGCTTTAAAAAAATCTGGCTGAGTGTCCCAAAATTGAGTTTGACAGTTAACGTTTGTCACTTCCCCAAACAAATCGGTAAATCGATGTAGTCGCGAAATTGCACCAATTAATGGGAACCCAAATAGCGAATGTTGATAAGTCCAGCGCTCTGGTACGGAACGCACAGATGTAATAGTAACGTAGCGGGCGTAAAACACTTTACCGATTAATGGCAAAGATTCTTTGATTGAGGAGTGCAAGCCGCCTAGGAGTTCGATGTGTTCGATGTGGAGGAGTTTTTGCTTTTGTTTGGCAAGCTCGATCGCCCTTTCCCCCTCAGATACATCTAAAGATAGAGGATATTCGACCACAACGTGCTTGTCATTTTCCAATGCCGCCAGGACAATCGCCCCGTGATCCCGATTCACCGTACAGACAATCACCAAATCCAAATCGTCCCTTTCCACCAACTTGCGCCAAGAAACCGCAGCCTCAGCCCCGAATGTTTGACAAAACGCTTCCGTCTTGTGCGGAGTGTGGCCGGCAACTGTCACCAACTGAGCTCTTGCATCAGTTTGCAACATCTCGGCCCTCAACTTAGCCGCGAAACCAGTACCCACAATTCCCACCCTGATTGGAGAATTGACCGAAAAGCCCGATCGAATATCAATATTAGCCATAGGATTTTAGATTCTAGATTAGGAAATTCAAAAATTGCTCAAGATTAGCACCACAAAGCTTTACAGCTCGATCGGCCTAAGTCTAGATTAGTGCAAAAATGCGATCGGGAATTCTCTACCCAAGCCTTGATGCCATTCAACTATACATTTCCCCCCTGGTACGGACAAACTACAGCAGGTATAAGTAATCAAGATGAAATTAGAAAAAATTATAACTAATCCCATTCAAATTTTTTGTAAATCAGTGTTGCAAGCTCCCTTCTATCCCCTACTATCATAGAGAGAACGAACCTAAGACCAAACCTCAGAGCTAATACAGCATTGAAGTTTGCATTAGGAAAGCTTATATATTTTGTTGAATTTTTGAGAGGATTAGTACATGGCGACTTACAAAGTTACCCTCATCAGCGAAGCCGAAGGACTTAACCAGACCATTGAGGTTGAAGAGGATACTTATATTCTCGATGCGGCAGAAGAAGCGGGACTAGACCTTCCCTACTCTTGCCGCGCTGGTGCTTGTTCCACCTGCGCCGGCAAAATCACAGCAGGCGAAGTAGATCAATCTGACCAATCTTTCTTGGATGACGACCAAATTGAGGCAGGATTTGTCCTCACCTGTGTCGCCTATCCCAAGTCTGATTGTACGATCCAAACTCACCAAGAAGAATCGCTGTACTAAAAACAGCCTCAGCCTTCGGCTGTCATTCCCAGCTATGAATTAATAGCTGTTTGAGCCGATGGCTGATTTATCTTCTGGTGAAACAGAGGTGAAATAACAGACATAAAAGTAGGGACACAGCACTGCTGTGTCCCTACTTTTATGTTGATTTTATTGTCGCCAAAATGTAATGGCATCATTAAGTGGCACAACTTGAGTACCGGGAAAATAAAAGCTGAGAATTCGATCGCCATTCCAGCCCAAATTAGCCAAATTATAAGAACCGGTTTGACTCATTCCCACCCCATGTCCGAACCCGCCTCCCACAAAAGCATAACCATTGAGGGTTTTGTCTGGATTGTAAATAGGATCTAAATAAAACAGGGTACTGATGGGAGGGTAAAAAGCATTGCGAATCTCATCTTTGTCAATATCGATCGCCCCCAAGTCAGTTTGGACCTTCATTTGCAAAACTCGACCACCGGGAGACCTTTCTACTACTAGCACCTGACTAACAGTTTTAAAATTAGCCAGCGGGTGCTGTTTTTTCTGAAGATACTGTCTGAGAAACCCAGCAATCGATGTCAAAGAAACTTCTTCACGCCACCGAAAAGTATCTTGTTTTTCCTCATTAAACCCCTTCTTCAAACTCATGAAGCGGCGAAAATTATTTTCGTCAGACAAACTCTGCTTCGACAAATCCCAAATATTATTAGGGGCATCAACAACCGATCGCAAATATGAACGTTCTGTCCCGTGCCACACATCGCCAAAACGTGCCGTCACCCCGCCACTAGAAGCCGAATAAAGCGCATCAACCAATTGATTTTCATAAGTTAGAACCAAACCGCTAGTTTGGGCGATCGCCTTGTCACTTTGTGGAAAAACCTCCGTCAAACCCTTATAAACTTGGCAGTTAACATCAGCGCACAACTCATAATTATCAATAGCAAATCGGCGCAAATTTCTCAGCGCATAAGTTCTCGCCAAAATAGTTTGAGCGACAATCGAAGCATAGGGCGAAAAAGCTCCTATTTCATGTGGTACAACTCCCCGTAAATAAGTTTCCGTCGGAACTTCATTGACCAAAGTATAAGTGCCATAAGCATTTTTCTGAAGGTGTAAACTGCCACCATAGCGACGAGTTTGTTGAATAGCTTTTTCTGGTTCAGTAGCTGTCGCCTCTTGAGTAGTCTGTTCCAGTACCTCAAGCACATTTTTACCCGCAGTAACATCTAACTCATTGCGGTTGAAACGAAAACCGTTTAAAACCCAAAATGCCTGGGGTACTTGTTTCAGAACTTTGGTATCTAAAAAAGCGGTTTTGTTACCTTGAGCTTGCAAACTTTGCAATAGCAAACGCCGCACTAAAGGAGAGTTATAATTATCTCTTTTTGCCCAAACTTGCCAGCGCAAAGGTTGAGCAATTTCTACTTCAATTCCCTTCGCGCGCCACTGATTAGCACTATCTTCTGCACTCTCAAAACTGCGGTGGGAACTTAGTACAACTCGTTCTTCTACGGTTGGTGTTTCCAGCGGTTTTGGGGCGATTTCTAGCTTGATGCTAGGAACCTTTGCGGTTTCTATGCCTTGAGGAGTTTTGTAACTTAAAGTTAAGCTGTCACCGGGTATGGCTTTCAGTGTCAATTTATCGGTTGCTTTGGTGCCAAACCGTTGTACTACACCGATTTTGATTTCTCGATTTTGGGGACTTTGGGCGGTGGCGGCAGTGCTAGCCAGGGGTAACAGACACAGGGCTGTGACAGCAGCGCTAGGAATGCAGCTAAACCATTTGTAATTGGGAGTTTGAGGTGCTTGAGGCAACACAGTTTTCTGTCTTCCGATAGTGGAAATTTAGGAGTTTTGATTGTAGGTTAGCACACCATTAGATTAAAAATTGGTCAGAACTACATTGATAGTAGATCCAATTAAGATAATTGAAAGCATGAAAGCTTTACTACGAGAGAACGGGACAGACGGGGCTCGAACCCGCAACTTCCGCCGTGACAGGGCGACACTTTTAGTAACCTCCTGCCTTCGGTTGCCCCGGTGATA
>REAP01000185.1 GCA_004294385.1 Oscillatoriales cyanobacterium
TGGTATTAATTCACCTCTGTGCAGTTCATGTTTTACCTCGTCATCGACTTTATAAAATCGGTATTCTTCAAAGGTTAATGTGGGTGAATCATCAACTTGCTGGTCTGTCAAAACTGGCGCGATTGATTGAGACATATGTTTTCCTATGAGTTTAAATTGATGTAGTTTCCATTGTAGCTCAGAACCCAATCCCTCAAATATAAGTCATACTTTCTTCGTTTATTTAATTGTTGGTTGACTGAAATTAGCGCCCGTATAACCAGTAGTCAGCCAAACAATCGCCCTCACACCGTCGCGAACTGCTTTTTGCATGGGTTCGGGTTCTCGGCCCGAAGGAACAGCCACAGGCTTGAAACGAATACCTCTACTACCGAAAACAATCTCTCCGATGATCCAAGCTCGTCTCATGTGATCGTCTGATGTAATCAGATACAAGCTATCAATTCCCCGATCGCGCAATTCATCTACCAATGTGGTAAAGTTGGTCACAGTATCCACCGCCCTGTAATCCAAGTGGACGCGATCGGACCTAATACCCGCCTCAGAAAACACCCATTCAGCGAACTCAGGATTACTCCCAGAAGAAACCCAAATTGGTAAACCTGGATGTTTGCGAGCAAAATTAGCTGCAAACACCTCCCGTTCCGTCGCCCCACCCAAAACCAACAAAGCTTTGGGTTTTTGAAACTCGGCCTTGAGATGTTGATAACTAAACCAAAAAGCCACCAAAAGCGCTACTAGCAATCGAATTTGCTGTGAACTCCTCAAACGCTTGCGAGGTCGCTTGTTTAAATTGACTCTTAACCACATTTAAACCTATAAAAAATTTGTGTAGCTGACAAGGGAACCATAACAAAAAATACGGCACTTATAGCCTATTAACAGGAATTTAAATTTTAAATTCAAGAAGCGGCCATCATGCGGATATTTGATAAATCCCGTAGACAGAACTTTAAAAGAAAAGGGCAAAACCTAGACTTTGCCCTTTTGCTTTAAATTGTCCTTAATTTGTCTACGGGACTGGCCGGGTTCGAACCGGCGACCTAGCGCTTCAGATTTGTGTGAGTTTCCCCACTCTCTGGACTATTCCTTCACCGTAGGCTTGCGACCTTTAGGTGGTGGCCGTATGTTTAGGAGGTTTTATGATGTTTACTTCCTAAAGCCAGTCTCTGCACCTTCTCTACCAAAATTTTAGTATTAGTAGAGCTTGGCTCAAGATTACCTTATCCGTTGTCAGACTTAGGCTTCCTTGAGTTTGACCACATTCACTCCCAGAGTTTCCTACCAGGGTGCCCGATTCTTCAGGAGGCGCTTGCTCTATCCATCTGAGCCACAGCCCCAGTTGCTGAACCGTTTTGATTATAGCAGCTAATGTCGATTTTGGATTTTTAATTTGGGATTTAATTTCTGGGGGCCCACCAGGCCAAAAACCGGGTTTGTCGGAAAAATTGGGGATTAGTCTGAGGTATTGACGCAGGGTTTCGACTTCGCTCAACCACCAGGGTTTCGACTTCCCTCAACCACCAGGGTTTCGACTTCGCTCAACCACCAGGGTTTCGACTTCCCTCAACCACCAGGGTTTCGACTTCCCTCAACCACCAGGGTTTCGACTTCCCTCAACCACCAGGGTTTCGACTTCCAACCAGCGGGTTTTTTTGTCTTAATCCTCTGTTTAATGATTTCCGCAAGCTGCAAGTCTTTGAGTAATGCTGACAAAGTTCTCTGCTGCGGTGAGTTGGCCTGCACCGTAACAAGCGCGCCGCCGCCATACTGTGATGGGGAGATGTCCAGGCGGGGCAGTTTCGCGGAAGGATAATTCCTCGTAATATTTCCAATTATCCTTGACTCGCCAGCCAACCCGATCGCAAAATTCCGTATATTTGCCCCCAACACTATCCCAAATCTGTTGCTGTACGGTCAACCCGAACCGTCCATTGCTGTATTGTTGCCAAAGTTGGTCGATCGTGCGAAGGTCTGTACAAGGAAAGTTGTCGATATCCGCTGCACTCAGCCAACCTTCCTCTTCCCTCAAACTTATAGACAGTAAAATTTCCCAAGTATGTTCGTCAGCTTTCTGCCATTTTCCCGTTTTCAACAACTTTGTCAATTGGCGGTAGTCCATCCCAACTTCAGACAGTGGGGGAGTTTTGTCAGGCATTTCGCCTATTTTCTCTTCCAGCCGCAGTAGAGTGCTCGCAATAGACTCTGGGTTCAATTGTTCGAGACGGTACAAAACCCAGTCTAGCTGAGATTGGATGTGCGATCGGGCGATCGAACTTTCCTGCAATTCCCCTTGCAATTCATCGAACTTCGTCTCCCAACTTTGTTGAGTAGAAGCAACTTCCCACATCTTTCTTGCCCAATTCAATCTAACTTCTTCTTTTTTTAAATAAGTTTTGGTAGCCTTAGAACTCGAAGGATCAACCGTCAAATCCCAACCACAAATTGAGCAAGTTGCTGCTGATTTCTCGACATATTCCGTATCACAAACTGGACATTTAGGCATATAATATCAATAGTATTTGCTATAACTGACATCTTGCATCAATGTCAATAAGCTTTTTATGAACAGTCAAGATGACTGTTCCACAAGAAATCCACTCTTTGTGGAACAGGCCGGAGAGCCTGTTGCTTGGACTGTTCCACAAGAAATCCACTCTTTGTGGAACAGGCCGGAGGCCGGAGAGCCTGTTGCTTGGACTGTTCCACAAGAAATCAAATCTTTGTGGAACAGGCCGGAGAGCCTGTTGCTTGGACTGTTCCACAAGAAATCCACTCTTTGTGGAACAGGCCGGAGAGCCTGTTGCTTGCTGACGCTAACAAGGCAAGCGAATAGTAAACAAACTGCCTTGCCCCAACGCAGACTTAGCCTCAATTGTACCACGATGAGCTTCCACTATTTGGCGGCACAAATGTAGTCCCAAACCAGTGCCAGATTTTTTGTGAGTTCCGGGCCCAAACCTTTTAAATAACTTTGTTTGTTCTGTTGCAGAAATCCCCGCACCAGTATCTTGAATTTCCATGATTACCCAAGCTCGCGGTTGATTTTTGAAGCTAGTAAAAGCTGGAGAATTTTCGGCTTTTAAGCGAATATCTATGGAACCGTTATCAGTGAATTTAATCGCATTACCGATTAAATTTGTCAGCAAACGGCGCAATTCCATACGATCGCCCGGATACTTGGAAATAGGATCACTTTCTGCACTTTCTGTCAAGTCTAAATTCACTGACAAACCTTTAGCATCGGCTAAGGGAGCGAGTTCTTCGGCTACTTCGGCGATCAGTTGTCGCAAGTCAACGGCTGCAAAAATTAGGGATTTGCCACCTGCTTCATAGCGATATACTTCCAGCAGCATATTTACCATACTTATCAGGTTTTGGTTGCTGCGAACCATTGTCCCGAAAGCGTCACGCATGGGGAGGGAGATTTCTCCCAGAGCTCCTTGCTGCATTAGGGTTAGCATTCGATCGGCTGCTACCAGGGGTGTCCGTAAGTCGTGAGCGAGTCTGGAGACAAAATCTTCTCGCTGAAGCGCGATCGCAATTCGATCGTCTACGCTGTGTTTGAGTCGCAGGAGCGATCGCACTCTTGCCAGTAATTCATCCATTTCCACTGGTTTGTGGATGAAATCATCTGCTCCCAGATCCAACCCTTGAACTACGCTAGCACTGTCGTGAGCGGTGATCAACAAAATCGGAATAAACGGCAATTCTGGTTTTTGCCGAATTCGCTTCGTAACTTCGTAACCGTCGATTCCTGGCATCATCACGTCTAGTAGTAGCAAATCAGGGGGACTTTTGTCAATTTGGCTCAAGGCCGAAAAACCATTATCTGCACTACTAATTTCGTAACCTTCTTCTTCCAAAATTGTCTCTATCAACAAAATATTATCTGGAGCATCATCTACAACCAGAATGCGATCGGTCTTGGTAGCATTCGGAACAGATAAATATTGCATTTAATTCTTCACCTACCAACCAATATTAACTTTCATAAGGCTTTAGACCCATTTTTTCACATTTTTGAACTTGTGGAATCTGTCATAAGGAATATCTAAAAATATTCAGAATATTTATAAGTTTTTGCACTCTAATTTAATAGGATACCATACCCAGTTGAAAGGAAGAAAAAAGAAAAATTATTCAACTTTTTTAAGTTTCTTATACCAATCCTTCCGCTTCGCGGCGCACTGAGCGTAGTCGAAGTGTCGAAGAGCCGCCCAATGCCCAATTCCCAATGCCCAATGCCCCATGCCCCATGCCCAATGCCCAATGCCCAATGCCCAATGCCCAATTCCCAATGCCCAATTCCCAATGCCCAATTCCCAATTCCCAATTCCCAATTCCCAATTCCCAATTCCCCATGCCCCATACCCTTATATATTACTTTGTAGTCATAGTATGTACGCCGTCCCAATCCTCCGGTGGAGACACTTCCAAATAACTGAGAGAGCGTTCAATGTGAACTTCAACCGGTTTATCGTTCGGTCGCATCACCAAAGCGGTCTCAAAAAAACTAATAGCTTTCTGAAAGTTTCTAGAAATATAAGCTTCTCGACCATTTTTGTAAAGTTCCAAAAACTTTTGAGTTTCCCCATCAATAGGCTCTGAACTACTTTGTAGCAATTCATAAATGCCCACCGGCTGATTTTTGCCTTTAACCCGCACCTTGTCCAATTCTCGCACCCAAATGCGATCGCGACACAAACTATAAGTAAATTCGCTCAAAATTATATCACAGCCGTACTCCTTTGTGAGCTGTTCCAAGCGCGAACTCAAATTCACCGCATCTCCGATAACCGTATAGTCCATCCGCTTTTGAGAACCAATATTTCCTGAAACCACCTCCCCGGAACTAATCCCAATTCCAAACCGAAATGGATCTTCTCCAGGGCGAGAATCATTAAATTCCACCAGCCGCTTTCTCATATCCAAAGCTGATTTAACCGCCATCCACCCATGACTTTCCGGGGGATTGAGAGGTAACGGCGCGCCGAACACAGCCATTAAAGCGTCGCCAATAAACTTATCCAAAGTACCTTCGCAGTGGAAAACAGCCTCCACCATTGTTTCAAAATACTGATTCAGCAGGGCGACAACTTCCGATGCTCCCAAATTTTCTGTCAGCGTCGTGTAGCCACGAATATCCGAAAATAAAATAGTGACATCCTTGCGTTCACCAACCATTAGCGCGTCGTCACCCAAAGCCATCACTTGTTCCACGACTCCTGGAGT
This sequence comes from Oscillatoriales cyanobacterium, assembly GCA_004294385.1. GTDB lineage: Bacteria > Cyanobacteriota > Cyanobacteriia > Cyanobacteriales > Microcoleaceae > Microcoleus. Next base: position 5,236 of record REAP01000185.1, read on the forward strand.
CATGTAGCGAGACATCGTAGTTTTCATCCGCTTTTCGCGGCTAATATCTTCGAGTACCACCAAACCTCCCCGCACGCCTCCTTCAGGATTAGTCAGGGGATTAACAGTCAAATTCAAACTGCGTTCAATTATTTTAATTTGAGAGCGGGAAATTGGGAGAGGACAGTAAGGGTAATAAGTGGCAGAATTGTCAAGGGCGAATAGAGATTGGGCATTAGCCAATTCTAGCTGTGCTAATTCCTCAGTCCAAGCATCGTTTTCGCCCCAAGCATAATATAAATTAGGGTTGTTCGGAGCGGGAACTGCCAAAATATAATTGTCTTCTTCTTGGGGATTTAGTGATTTTTCTACTAAAAGTCCGAGGGTTAAATTTTGTTCAGGAACATAATGTCTAGCAGCATGGTTAAGGCTGTCTTCTAGTCGAAATTGCAAATGCTCGATCGGCAAAACTTCCCAAACATAGCGATTAATCAATTTTTCTTCCCAAAGCTGGGGATTATCTTTGGTTTTATCTTGATTTACCGGACAGCCCAAAAGTTCTAGAGCCGCCTCATTAATAGTTACAATACGACCTTGAAAATCAGTGGAAATAACTGCATCAGAAAGACTTTGGAGCATATCTTTCTGATACTGTTTTTCGACCATCATATTTTCAAACAATTGAGAATTTTGCAGTGCCATTCCCGCCTGGGAATTGAAAGCGCGCAGAAATTCTTCATCGGAATTAGTAAAAGTTCCTTGGTTTTTATTAATTAGCTGAGTTACCCCGATCAACTCACCTTTAGCATTGAAAACTGGCATACACAAGACAGTCCGAGTGCGATATCCTGTTTGCTGGTCTGTAGAGGGGTCAAAACGTGGATCGTCGTAAGCATCTGTAATATTGAGAATTTGACCTGTAGAAGCGACGTATCCAGCAATTCCCCTATTAGCGGGAATGCGGAGTGGGACCATCGTTTTGCCATCGGCCTTAGCGACTCTTGTCCAGAGTTCGTTGGTTTCCCGATTCAACAAAAATAGCGTACTGCGGTCGGCCTGCATCAAGTCACGAGCTTGATCCATCACCGCTCGCAAAGTTGTTTCCAAGTCAAGACTTTGGCCCAAAGTCGTCGTAGCCCTCAACAACGCAGCCACGCCTCGTTGGTTGCGAGCAACTACAGAGAAAGACTGACAGCTTTCGAGAATAATCCCGATCGAATCTGCAAAAACCCGAAACTGCTGTTCGTCTTCTTCACTAAAAGGAACATTTCCTGCTTTATTCAAAAGTCTGACTACCGCTACAGGCTCAGTTTGGCTCTTGCTGCTAAAAATTGGCATACAGAGGATGCTCTTGATTTGGTAATCAGAAGGCTCATCAACTTCCGAATTGAACAGCTCATGTTCGCTGGCCTCAAAGGAATTGATCGATTCTCCGGTACTGGCTACATGGCCCAAAATACCTGCATCCATAGGTAAGCGAACTTCTACAGATTTACCCGTAGGATCAACTGTTTTGTGCCAAATTTGATTTTTAGTGGAGTCCAGCAAAAAAATTGTCGTCTTGTCCGCTTGGAGAATGAGGCCAATTTTGACAGTGAAAGCATCTAAGAGTTGCTCTAAGAGACTTTCGAGAGCTTCATTGTTAATCAGGTCCATCGCCCGGATAAATTGCTGGAATTCAGCCGTGATAAAGTCCAGCAGACAGACTAATTCAGGAACTGGTAGGCTCTTAACACGGGAGGTTAGCGCCCCCATTAAATTGACTTGAGTCAGCGTAGCCAGAACGCTACCAGCATTGGAGAATGTCATGATTAACTGCTTTTTCAGAGGGTAGACTGACCACTTATCAAAAACTAGATTTTGCTATTGGTTAAAATTTTGAGGAAATTTTAAGACTATGTGGCTAGGGCAACCGCCACTAAAACCCATGCAAATCTAGAATAGACTTAGAGAAAGCTATTGATAGTATAATTTTAAACCAAGGAGGAGAATAGCTACGCAATCCTCCCTCAACCCTTACTGTAATCAGTTACTGTGAATCCGTCACGCCACAGAAGACATGGATTGGGCAAAGATCACGGATTGATAGTAGCGCCGCAATTGCCCAGAAGCGGCAGCCCAACCCCAGCGTTCAGCTTCTCGGCGGGCGCTTTGGCGCAGATTTTCGCGTTCTTCGGGGTTTGCAAATAAGCGTTGGGTGGCGACGGTGGCACCTTGTTCATCGGTTGGGTCAAATAAATAGCCGTTAACGCCGTCGGTGACGATATCGGGAATTCCGCCACTGCGGGCCGCGACTACGGGAGTCCCCGCAGCCATTGCTTCTAGGAGCACTAAGCCTAGGGTTTCGGTGCGGGAGGGAAAAATGAAGGCGTCTGCGGATGCGTATGCAGAAGCTAGTTCTTGCCCTTTGAGGTAGCCGACAAAATTGGTGGGGGTGTCGGCAAAATATTGTTCTAGGGTTTGTCGGTGGGGGCCATCTCCGACGAGGGCGAGGCGGGCGTCTGGAATTGCTGTGAGGACTGGTTTGATGGCTTCGATTTCCTTTTCTGCACCGAGGCGGCCGACATAAAGTAAGAGGGGACTGTCGGGGTGGTTTTGGGAAAGGCGCGATCGCATTTCTCGACTAGCCAATTCGGGGACGAACATTTCAGTATCTACGCCCCTCTGCCATAAGTCTACGCGATCGATCCCATGACTTCTCAATTCCTCCACCATTGCTGTGGAAGTGCAGAGATTTAATTCAGCTTGATTGTGAGCACCTTTGAGCAATTCCCACAATAAAGGTTCGAGCATTCCAAAACCGTAATGGTGCAAATATTTAGGTAAATGAGTGTGGTAGGAAGCCAAAATGGGAATGTTGAGTTTTTTGCCATAATAGATGCCACCCAATCCCAAAATAGCGGGATTGACAACATGAATAATATCTGGTTTAAATTGCTCTAATTCGCGACCAACGGCCGGAGAAGGAAGCGCCATTTTCAATTCCGGGTACATCGGGAAAGGCAAACCCTCCACACCATAAATTCGAGCGCCTTTGTATTCTGTAATTCCGTAATCTGGGGAAAAGATCAGAACTTGTTCACCCGATCGCTGCAAATGATCTACAGTGTGAATCAGGCGTGTCACAATGCCATCTATTTTCGGCCAAAATGTTTCAGTGAACAGAGCAATTTTCATAAAACGAAGGAAGAAGGAAGAAGGAAGAAGGAAGAAGGAAGAAGGAAGAAGGAAGAAGGAAGAAGGAAGAAGGATTTAGTTATTCTTATAAGTAAGGTTCTGTTAGCAGCTTTACCACAACTAATTCCCATCGAGAGTTTTTTGGCGCAACATACAAATTCCATGAATTCCGATCGAGCTAATGATCGCACCTAAAAGTAATCCCACACCTTCAGCAAAGCAATCTGAAAATCCAGGCAAAACAACTAAAAACAACAAAACGAGAATTCGACTTTTCACGGTATCTATTGCCAAACAAGCCAACAGTAAAAACCGATCTAATTTTTTTTAATTAACCGCAGAGGACACAGAGGACACAGAGAAAGAGATCGAAAGATAAAGCGAAATCCATTCAGAACTGGCGAACTCTTCTCCTATCTTCCCTTCATTCCTCTTACTTCGCGCCCTTCGCGCCTTCGCGGTTCGTTAAATAATCCCTATCCCCGTAGATAGATGCCAGAAGTTACCGCCAAGAAACCTTCGGCAGAATCTGATTTTTATCGACACGATGCTGATATTTTGTCGCAAAATTCAGCAGAGAATCGAGCAGCGAATCTGATAGTAAGTGCGGTTGCAAACCGAGGTCTAGCAAACTGGTGTTTTTGGCATTGAAGTAATGTTCTTCTTTCTCGACTCTGGGATTTTCCAGGTGATTGATTTCTACCTTTAATCCCATTGCCATGCCTGCTTTTTGCACCAATCCAGCCAAGTCGCCGACGCTGAATTGTTCGGTGAATTGGTTGAAGACTCGGAATTGTCCAGGTTCGGCCGGGTTCGCGATCGCCAATTCGACGCATCGCACGGTATCCCGAATGTCTAAGAAGGTGCGGGTTTGTCCGCCAGTTCCGTAAACTGTCAAAGGATGACCGATCGCA
>REAP01000186.1 GCA_004294385.1 Oscillatoriales cyanobacterium
CTGCAACTCTTCCCGCGTATACCAAACCCGAATAAAATCCACAATTAATCGAATCGGTTGATTGCGCTGCTTCTTCACCTCCAGACAAAAACGCATCAATGGTTCCCGCAATTCATACCACGATTCCCGTCCAATCTCTTCTTTTTTGACATAACCTTTTTCCAGTAAATCTTTAAGTTGACTAGACACTGTTTGGTGAGTAATAAAACAGTATTTAGCAATTTCTTTCACTGGTGCGGCACCACCTCGATCGCACAAAAAGTCAACAATCTTTCGCTGCTGATTTGAAATATACTTCATCCGATCCTGATAGTATGGCGTGAGGCTATCCAGCATTTCCATGAACGGTTCTACCAGTTTATCGAGCGATTCAGGAGTCATCAGAAAAGCCGAAAAAACAATATACACGCGAGGACTGCCACCAGAAAGGTAATGCACAACTTTTATGCGATCGCGCCCGGTTGGAGTTTGAATAAAAGATGCTAAATCAGTATTCCCTTCTAACTTAGCAATGTGATTCAACAAATCTACAGCATCATCAACCTTAAACTCATTTAATGTATGTGAATAGAAGAAACCATAAAAAGGATTATCATAGAGTTTGACTCCATCAAACAAACTTTGTGATGTCGCCAAAATGGTCAAAAACGAATGATTTTGAATGTATGCCCTCAACTGCTTCTGCCCAAATTCTCCCAACCCGCTAAACACGTCCTCTAAATTTTCAACAATCAACAATAGCACCCGATTTCCAACAAACTCCCTCAGCAATTCTGCCGCCCTATATTCAGCTTGTTCCAGCGACAAATCATAAAGCTTTTCAACCTCATCATGTAACTGAGCTTGATATGCTTCCTTATATTCTTGAGCAATTGCCCGGAATATTCCCCGCAACAAATCCAAGAAAGATGCAATCCCCCATTCCTCTTCGCGCAGCCACGCAATTAGCAATTTATCCTGCAAATCCTCCATCTTAGCGACACGATGATAAATCAGGGAAACCAAGTGCGTTTTGCCAATGCCGCGCGGCCCAATTAGTAGTTGAAAATACTTGCTATCTGTTGTGGCGCTATCTCTTATTTTATCTACCAAATAATTTGCTAGTGTGTGACGTTGTACTAAGATATCTTCCAGGGTTTCTGGTGACATTAAGCTCGGAGTAAATCGAGAGATAAATGTATTTTTCATTGATTGATTCGGTTGGTTATTTAGTCCGCCAGGGAATGAATTCCCTGGCTCATAGCGAAAGTCCTCTGAAGAGGACTGAAGAACTCATAGTCCTTTGTAACTGCTTCCGAGGCTATGCCTGGAAATGTCTAGAGGAAGAACCTCGCTTATCTGCGTTACCAGCCAGAGAGAGCCAATTAATGACAAGTCAACTCATTAGTCCTCTTCAGAGGACTTTAGCTTTGAGGCAGGGGTTTCAACCCCTGCCGGACTCTGCCACGGAACGATAAAACTATGAACATCTCAAGGATTTCCAGTATTTTTGAATCAGCGGATAACGAAATTGAAATCCCAAATCACCCTTTTGGATATAATAATCTTTCTGCAAAAGAGTTAACACTTTCCTGGCAATTTCCTTGTCTTGAGTGTCCGACTCTTGCTTGAGACGATTAAACAATTCATCAAATAACAAAGGCTGGTTGGCGACTGCCAAAATATCTAGTAAGCTCCTGGCATAAGGACGCTGTTTCTCATCGTAATAATTATCGATACGATCCGCATAATGTTCCATCTTCCAAGGATTCATCGGGTCATCCAAAGAATCAGCAATGATTGCTTTGATCGCTGGTATATCCCCTGAACCACCGCGCAATTTGAGTTTTACAATTAAGTGGTGGATGTAGAAAGGAATGTTACTTAATTCATCAGCTATAGCAACAGCAGTTCCTTGGATATCGGGTGTTTCAATATTCTCGCCTTCCAGCAATTTGCGCGCTAAAGTAGTTGCATCTTTAGTCGATAGTGGCGGCACATCTTGGGCATACATATCATTAGTTGGATCGTTTGTATATCCCACTTTTCTCAGGTCGGCAATCACATGATGCAAGCCAATTGAACCTGTATAAACCATTCTGACACGAGGGTACATCTGACGGATCGATCGCAAAGTATCGAGCAATTCCATCGCCGATTCGTCGCCGATGTTACGCAGCATATATGGCAATTCATCCCAAAAGAAGATGAGTGTGCTGTCTTGATTTTCTACCAAATCTGCGATCGTTTCAGTCAGCAACTCTTTCCAGTGAGGCGCAGCAATATCGGGTAACTTGAAACCACTAAATTCTGCTCCTCCCAATTTGGTTAGCAATTCGTGAGTCTTCTTGGTGGTGCGATTCAAACGTGTTAAATATGCTTTGACATCCTGAAAGACTGTGTTGACAAATTCTATGGGCGATTTAACATCTTCCAAGTCACGATAAATCGGCAATTTATCTGGGGTAGCATCCGATCGCATCTTCTTAATTACCGAAGTTTTGCCCATCCTTCGTTCAGCACTCAACATCACACTTTGCTGCTCTAAAATCCCCCACAAATCAGAAATTAGCTTGTCCCTACCCATGACTTCGGCTGAAGCAATTTCGCCCCCTGGATTCGCTTTCATATTTTCTCCTTAATTATAGCAATCTACTTTTTTCATTGTACGTCAACTTTGACGTATATTGGAAGATCCAAGATGGTTAAGACGCTAACTGCGGAAACAACCGTGAGTCTAAATACCAGGTGATTAGAGGTTCTTGGTATACAAACTTTCGTCTATTCCCAGCGGAATAGACTCAAAAGAATGTAAAAAAATGTGTACGATCGCGAATTCCTTCAATAAATCGTACACAATAGGAATATGCAGCATTAATGACAAACAAAATTCCACCAGAACAAGGGTTTTGCTGTTTGATTTGTGCATCGCCAATCTTAGGAGAACGGTGTCTGAGAGGCGACTGGTGAACAATGCTGTACTAATTACGACAAAAGTTGATGGCGATCGACAGTAGCTGTTGAAACTAAAAAAGTGGTGCAGGGTTTTTACCGTTTCCCCTGCTTTACAGTCTCTGAGGGGAGGCTAAACCCCCTACTAGAACAGTCCGAGGAGATTGGCACAAAATTCGATAGCTTGTCAGCCTGATTTTTGACCAAGCTGTTTAATAAAATTACAGAAATGCTCCCTTAGCAGCTTGGCAGGACTTACGATTAAGTAAGTCCTGTTTTGTTATGGGAAATTGCTCTCGTACAATGGTCGCATCTGTGAGTTCGGGCAAGTGACATTGTAGAATAGAAACATCGATAAAACTAAGTCGGGAGATGGTATGATGTCAGTTGAATCAGTTGCCGATCAAATTTTGACAGAAGAAGATTTGTTCTTCGCAGAAAATCAGCCGCCGACAGACTTAATCTTTGATGATGGTGCAGAAATGGAAAGCAACCGCCACCGCATAGGTATGAATGTTTTAATTCGTTCTTTAGAGCAAGGTTTTGCTCACCGCAACGATTTTTTTGCGGGCGGTAATATGTTTATTTATTTCAGCGCCGAACAGCTTCGTAATCGCGATTTTCGAGGGCCTGATTTTTTTGCGGTTATGGATGTTGATGCCACTCCTACTCGACAAGGTTGGGTAGTTTGGCAGGAAAATGGACGTTACCCGGATGTGATTGTGGAACTGCTTTCGCCGTCAACTGCTAATGCAGATAAAGGCATAAAAAAGGATATTTATGAGCGGGTTTTCAGAACGCCTGATTATTTTATATTCGATCCTTTTGAGCCAAATTCTTTGGAAGGATGGCGCTTAAATCCTGGCTTGGGATATGAGCCGTTAGTGCGGAATGAGCGGGGTTGGCTGTGGTGCGAAACGTTAGGTTTTTGGTTGGGCACTTGGGAAGGAACAGTCGATCGAGAAACAGCTATTTGGGTGCGTTTTTTCGACGGATTTGGTAATTTAGTTTTGTTACCAGAGGAAGCGGCTCAACAGCAGGCGGAACAGGAACGCCAGCGGGCCGATCGACTAGCAGCTAGATTGCGAGAGTTGGGAGAAGATCCAAATGCTCTCAACTAATCACACCAAATCAGATTTTTAGTATTTTAGTCTGGCGTGCGCGATCGCAATATCTCGCGCACTTCCATCAAAATTTGTCCTAACATATTTTTCCCACTCCCATCTTTGCCACAGCCCCAATAGTAGTCAATAGGTGAATTCTCGACTATTTCCTGATCGCCTGTCGCCAGTAAAATTTCGCAAATTTCCCCATGAGTCTCAAATTTACGAAGTACAGCTTTTTGCATAATGCCGTCTTTCACCTGTTCCCAATCTGGACGCAGGGGAAGGGATCGATCGCGCCCCATTTTGGCTGCATCTTTGGGCGTTTTTACTTGGCGAATTCGATCGAATTGAGCTGTACCGGGAAACTTTTGTGCTTGAAAATAATGTTCAGTAGTTGGCCAGTATTCTCCGTCTAACTCGAAGCCGTGAGCGGAGAAATTAGAAAAACTGCCGTAGTCGTCATGAGTGCTGTAGAAATAAATTGGCATAACCAAAAATTACCTTTGATAGGTTTGATAATTTTGAGATAAACTTGATATTAAGCTAATCCAATTATACAATATTGGTGTGCTTTTGAATCAGGTGTTGTTAAGGGCGATCGATAGTTGATATGCTACAATAAGTACCAACCAGCAAATAGCTACATAAAACTATGACACAAAGCATTCAAGCAAAAACACTGACACTGCACGATGTCGAAACAAAATTTAATTTTCAACTTTGTGAAGACGAGGAATTCTTCCGCGAGTGGATTGACGATTTACCGGAAATTACCGATGACAAAAAGCGATCGCTCGACAAACTAAAAGCAGGCTATATGAACAGTGTCAAGTACGCGATGATCGAAGATACCGTGAAAATGGTGGTACTTGCTCCATTACTATTCTTAGCAGACTTCTACCTGACTCCCTTTCATATAGAGGCAGAAAAATCAGTAGAACTAACCCTTGAAGATGAAGATATAATTGTTAGGGGCAGCATCGATGTCCTGTTATTGCTGCAATCTTTTTGGGTAGTTGCGATCGAAGCCAAGCGAGCGCAATATTCTGTTGAAGCTGGACTTCCTCAGTTACTATTTTATATGCTGAATGACCCTAGTCCAGAAAAGGTAACATTTGGACTTCTGACAAATGGCAGTAGCTTTCGATTTATCAAAGTTACCAAACAAGATACACCACTATATGCCGTGTCTAAACTTTTTGATATTGGGAGTCCCGGAAATGAACTTTACGAAGTGTTTCGCATCTTGAAGCGCGTCGCTGGTATAATTTCTAGTAACATATCTTCTACTTGAATTCATAATATCTAACTAAATTCTGAAAGTCAAAATAAATTCACTAAGCTTATTTTCAGGAATCATCATGACTGAAAGTTCTTTTTCTTTGCCGTCAGAATGCGCCATCCGCCCAGCCTCAGCTCAAGATATCAAATCAATTAGAATGTTGGTGTGGAGTGCAAAACTCGATCCTACTCAGTTACGCTGGCAGCAATTTTGGGTGATAGAATGTGATGGAAATCTGGCCGCTTGTGGACAGTTGCGACACTTTGCGGGCGCGCAAGAGTTGGGTAGTTTGGTGGTGATGAAGGATTGGCGCGATCGCGGTTTGGGAAGCTTCCTCACAAAATATTTAATTCAACAGGCTACGAAACCGCTGTATTTAGAATGTTTAGGCAAGCGACTCGCATCATTTTATACTCGCTTTGGCTTCACAGAAGTTTCCGTACAAGAATTGCCCCAGTCGCTGAAATTCAAGTTCGGTTTGTCTCAATTGGCTAAAACTTTATTCAGAATTCCTGTAACAATTATGCAGTATGGGAATCCTAAATGATCTACGGATATTCCGGATTTGGCGATCGACAGTGCGTAAGTTCAGAATTCACCAATCGCAGTAGTCCAGTTGGCTGAAGTGGCACAAGCTTATCGCTGAACAATAGCCTAAAAAGACTATAAATTCGTTGCATAAACGTTCATAACTGTCCTGTGCCAATACCAGGGCCCGAAAGTGGACAGGCGATCGCACCAAAGACTTTTGATTCCTGACATATTAGTAAGTGTAAAGCAACTCACTCACCACCCAATCAAAAAAAGCCAAGCGAAAAATAAAACATTTTCATAGTCTCAGTAATTCGGAATCAGTCAATCTCTAATGTAGCTAACAACATCGAGCCTTCTGGCAAATCCCACTAACGACAAAATCACTAAATCCTGAATTCCATCCCTGGTAATTACCCGATTTAGGACTGATCTCAACAGGTTTGCAACTCCCTTAACTATTTCAAAACTTCTCTAAATTTTATCCTGAAAAAAGGAGCGAAGGCAGGAACAATGAAATATAAGGCTAATAAATAAATATCAACCTAGGAAATGCAACCTTTCAAATAGCATCAATACAAAATTCACTATATATTAACACACAAGGAGTCAGGGATATGTTCAACGTAGTAAAAGCTTTCGGTTCTATCTTTTCCACTCAAGCCTACAGCACAGCGAATAATCTGTTAATTGATAATTACGTCAACACCAATTTGAATTACTTCAACGAAGAAGCAGTAGTCGATGAATCGATTTGCCCAAACCAAACTGGTCGGGTTCGATTCCAAGGTAGCTGGTGGCCCGCACGGTGCGATCGGCAAATCACTTTAACACCTGGAGATACTGTTTATGTCATCGGTGTTGACAATATTACCCTGTTAAATGCAACCTTTTAAATAGCATCAATACAAAATTACATTATATTAATACAACAGGAGTCAGGAAAATGTTCAACGTAGTAAAAGCTTTCGGTTCTATCTTTTCCACTCAAGCATATAGCACAGCGAATAATATGTTAATCGATAACTATGTCAACACCAATTTGAATTTCTTCAACGAAGAAGCAGTAGTCGATGAATCGATTTGCCCAAATCAAACTGGTCGGGTTCGCTTCCAAGGTAGCTGGTGGCCCGCACGGTGCGATCGGCAAATCACTTTAACACCTGGAGATACTGTTTATGTCATCGGTGTTGACAATATTACCCTGTTACGCTTAGAACCCCGACTTCTTGAAGAAATCGGGGTTTTGAGTAGCATCTACAATAAAATAGCATTATTGAGGGCTTGTTTGTTGACGCGATCGCCCATTTGAGATTCGCTACTTTCTGGACTGACTGCTGCTGTTTCTGCTATTTTAGCGATCGGCGGTAGTGGTTCCAGCAGTTTAGATTGAGCTTCCTGAATTGCAGGGTAATTTTCAGCCCAGGATGAAATCGCTGCTGAAAGGACATCGCTGTCATCGGATAAAGGTTCAATTAGCTGCGCTAGTTCAGTTAATTGTGCGGCAGAAAAGAGCGATCGCTGTTGGGTTAATAGTTCGATCAACGAGTCAATCTTTTGTTCGGGGACTGACATGGATTCGCGTTGGATTTTGTGAATTGTTTGCCGCACAAATTCTACAGACAAA
>REAP01000187.1 GCA_004294385.1 Oscillatoriales cyanobacterium
GGGGTGGGCATCTTGCCCGCCCAAAAGTAACAGGCAAGATGCCTGTTCCACAAAGAGATTAAATTTATTGTGGGGTGGGCATCTTGCCCGCCCAAAAGTTAACTGGTTCCCAGGCTCCAGCCTGGGAACCATATCCAGAGGCTCTGCCTCGCTTTAAAGCAACCCACCCTACAAAATTAAAAATGCTAAAATGATTTCAAAGTCAATACATCGGAAAAAAGTCCTATGCCTTCACCCTTTCCTGGAATGGACCCGTACTTAGAACACCCCGATTTCTGGCAGGAAACTCACAATCGATTGATTGTCGCGATCGCTGATACCATCATGCCTCAAATTCGCCCTAAATATGAGGTGGCAATTGACAAACGCATCTATGAAATTACCGACCCAAATGACAGTAACGGCGACTCCCTTTTAGTCGGTATCCCCGATGTCGCGATTAAGCGTCAATCGAATACCCCCAATATTCCTACCGGTTCAGTTGCCACTTTAACTATAACACTTCCGACTACCGTCAAAGTGCCGGCTCCTGAAAAAATTAAACAGACTTATCTGGAAGTGCGAGAAATGGCAACGAAACAAGTTGTCACTGCAATTGAAATTCTTTCTCCTGTCAACAAACGTAGTGGAGAAGGAAGAATTACTTATCTCAAAAAACGCCAGAGTATTTTAGGTAGCTTAACCAATTTAGTGGAAATTGATTTACTACGAAAATGGGAATCTATGCCCATCCTTAATAATTCTATTGAAAGTGATTATCGGATTTTGGTCAGCCCTAGTAATCGCCGTCCGTTTGCCGAACTTTATGCTTTTAATCTCCGCGATTCTCTACCTATATTTCCACTTCCCTTGCGCGAGGAAGATGTAGAACCTATTGTTAATTTACCAGAAATATTTGCAGGTATTTACGATCGCGCCGGCTATGACTATCGAATCGATTACAATCGAGAACCCGTACCGTCTCTATCGGAAGAAGACCAGGTTTGGGCTACCCAACTTTTGCAAGAACAAGAACTTCCAGATAATTAATTATATAGTCCTGTGTCAGTAACAGGCAAGATGCCTGTTCCACAAAGACTGAATTTTCTTGTGGAACAGGCATCTTGCGTCCTGTGTCAGTAACAGGCAAGATGCCTGTTCCACAAAGAGTCAATTTTCTTGTGGAACAGGCATCTTGCGTGTCAGTAACAGGCAAGATGCCTGTTCCACAAAGAGTCAATTTTCTTGTGGAACAGGCATCTTGCCTGTTCATGAAAGACGGACTAAACGGCAGCAGGCAAGATATAATTATTACCAACTATTTAAAAGCAAACTATATGTCCTTAGTGAATTTAGCCGATACCAAAACTCGACTACTCGGATGCAGCGCGGTGATGGCTGTCGGGCAAGTTATTTCAAATGCGATCGCCGATCCGGGAGTTAAAGTAGCAGCGGGAATAATGGGTGGCCCGATCGCACTTATCGGAGTTTCCATCTTAGCAACGATTGCTGGTAGTACCGCAGAGAATCTGGCTGCTAATGACTTGGGAAATCGGATGACGCAAAAATTGGCGAAAAATCCGAATATTCTCGACAATCATGATTTGACTAAGGCGGCGGGTGAGGCGATCGGCTATATTTTCCAAAAGGTTGCGAAATCCCCTAAATTAAAGGTGATCGCACTTAGCAGAAACTTGCCTTCTCCAGAACAGGCTTTCAATGAATTAGCCGAAAAAACTCCCGGATACTGGCTTGGCATTAACACAAAAACAGCCGATTTGTCAACAGGTTTACAGATTTCCGAAGAGCAGCTAACCAAGATTTTTTCTGCGGATGTCGAAGAGTTCGATCTGGCTACCGGATTGACACCGGAAGATTGGGCAATATTCATCAACGAATTCGCCCGCTGCGAGGGCAAATCCTTCGATCCTGAAATTGTGGAATTTGCAGCCAACCAACTGTATACAACTTTCCCACAAGCCTACCGCGAAGTGCTGAAACTGGATGCGGAAAAGGGAGGGCAAAAATTCGCGGCGATGCTATTTAACCTGCACCAAATTGCTTTGGCGGAACTCAAAGATTTGGGGCTGCAAAATGGGGAGATTCTGCAAAGATTGGAAGCAGTCGCGACGCAGCAGCAGATTTGTCAATTGATGGCGAAATTGGAAGTTATCGAAACTGTCCGGGATGAGTTGGCAGAAGTTCGGGCATTGTTGCAAACTTATATCGATATTTCTGCGCCGAGTTTGCCACTTTCCTTACAGTGCGAAACGATTATTCAAGACCGGGTTAAAGACTTTACCGGGCGCTTGTTTGTATTTGAAGCAATTAGCCGTTTCTTGCGAGACAATCGGCAAGGCTATTTTGTTTTGGAAGCGGAACCGGGTGTTGGCAAAAGTGCGATTATGGCGAAATTGGTGTTGACAATGGAACGCCATTGCGTCACTCATTTTAACTCGCGTTCCGATGGGATTATTGATGCTAAAACATTTCTGGAAAATGCCTGTACTCAGTTAATTCAAGGCTTTCAACTCAAGGATAAGTATCCGCAACTGCCGGACAATGCCACGGCAAATGGCAATTTTTTAGGGCGGCTGTTGGGGGAAGTCAGCGCTAAAGTGGCTCCGAAAAAGTTGATTTTTGTGGTGGATGCCCTGGATGAAGTCGATTTGACTTCCCAAAGCAGTGGTAGCAATGTTTTGTATTTGCCGGAAGTTTTGCCGGATCATGTTTATTTTATTGTTTCCAAGCGGCGGGAATTCTTGCCAATGCCGGTGAATCATCTGGTATTTGATTTGATGAAATACAATGCAGAAAGCTTGGCAGATGTCAAGGCTTATCTGGCAAAACGCACGGAGAAAAGTGCGTCTATTCAGAGTTGGATTAATCATCGGAATTTGAACCAGGAAGAGTTTGTGGAGGCGGTGGCTGATAAAAGTGAAAAGAAATTTATATATCTTCGCTATGTGCTGGATGAAATTGAAAGTGGCACTTACCGGGATGTTTCTTTGAACGATTTACCAGTGGGTTTGCAGCAATATTATAAGAAACACTGGGGACAGATGATGGGCAGGGATGACGATCCGCTGTTGGAGATGAAGGTGAAGATTATTTATGTGCTGTCAAAAGCACGGGAAGCTGTTTCTCGTGGGTGGATTGCGAAATCGGTGGCTGAGACGGATTTTAAAGTACAGCAGGTACTCAGGAAATGGGATTCGTTTTTGCGGCAGCAGCAAGTCGATGGCGAAATTCGCTACAGCATTTATCACAACAGTTTTCGCGATTTTCTGGAGAAAGATGAAACTGTGCAATCTGCTGGGATTAATGTTGAAGAAGTTAAGCGTAAAGGTATTAATAACCGGATAGAAGGAGCGCCACTATGAGTGATTTAAGTGTGTGGTTGGCGCAACAAAGTAAATCTGAACGAGAATATTTGTTGAAGCATCAACCGAGGGATTTTGTTGAGGGGTTACGGAATTTCAACCGTTATTATGGTTGGTTGATGGATTTCGGTTTTATTGAAATGAAACTGGAATTTTTGGGGGTACAAGCGCTAATTGATGATTACGATTTGGCGAGAAATGCTGATGTGTTGCTGTCGCCGGAGCAAACTCAAACGCTGAAATTGATTCAAGGGGCAATTCGCAAGTCGGCGCACGTTTTGGATGGGGATAAAACTCAACTTGTAGAACATTTGTTCGGGAGGTTGTTGGATTTTGAAATGCCTGAGATTCAAAGGTTGTTGGAACAAGGAAGGCAATCGAAAGATAGTGTTTGGTTGCGGCCTTTAAAGGCTAATTTAGAACGGGCAAATGAAGGGGCATTGCGGACGCTTGTCGGTCATACTAACGTGGTAACAGGAGTGGCGATCGCACCAGACGGCCTCACAGCGATTTCGGCTTCATGGGATAAAACCATGAAAATCTGGGACATCGACAGCGGAATTTTGCTCAGAACTCTTACTGGTCATACTGACTGGGTAACAGCAGTTGCGATCGCACCAGACGGAAAAACAGCGATTTCCGCTTCAGCGGATAACACACTAAAAGTCTGGGACATCAATAGCGGAACTTTGCTCAAAACCCTGACTGGTCATACTCGTGAGGTATTTGCAGTTGCGATCGCATCGGATGGAAAAACAGCAATCTCAGCTTCAAAAGATAATACCCTAAAACTCTGGGACATGGACAGGGGGAATGAACTCAGAACTTTCAACGATTATACTAGCTCGGTAACAGCAGTTGCGATCGCACCAGATAGCCTCACAGTAGTTTTTGCTTCAAAAGATAATATCCTAAGAGTCTGGGACATGAACAGCGGAATCAAACTCAGAACCCTTACCGGCGATAATTATGGGGTAAAAGCATTCGCGATCGCACCAGACGGCAAAACAGCGGTTTCTGCTTCATGGGCTCGCACCCTAAAAGTCTGGGACATGAACAGCGGAATCAAACTCAGAACTCTCATCGGTCATACTGAGAAGATAGAAGCATTCGCGATCGCACTAGACGGAAAAACAGTGGTTTCGGCTTCCAGGGATCATACCCTAAAAGTCTGGGACATGAACAGCGGCAATGAACTCAGAACTCTCACAGGTCATGCTGAGTGGGTATTGGCAGTCGCGATCGCACCCAACGGAAAAAGAGCAGTTTCGGCTTCCAATGATCACACCCTAAAAGTCTGGGACATCGACAGTCGCAGAGAAATCAGAACTTTCACCGATCATACTGAGGAGGTAGAAGCAGTCGCGATCGCACCAGATGGAAAAACAGCAATTTCCGCTTCACAGGATAACACCCTAAAAGTCTGGGATATGGATAGTCGAAGCGAACTCACAACTCTCACTGGTCATACTAGCTTGGTATTGGCAGTCGCGATCGCACCAGACGGCCTCATAGCGGTTTCCGGTTCAAGGGATAACATCCTAAAAGTCTGGGATTTGAGCATCCACAAAGAAATCACAACTTTCAGTCATACTAGCTCGGTAAATGCAGTCGCGATCGCACCAGACGGAAAAACTGCGGTTTTGGCTTCAACGGATAAAACCCTAAAAGTCTTGGATTTACTCACTGGCACCTTTCTGAGAACTCTCACAGGTCATACTGAGGGGGTAACAGGAGTGGCGATCGCACCAGATGGCCTCACAGCGATTTCTGGTTCAAGGGATAACACATTAAAAGTCTGGGATTTGCTCAGTGGCCACGAACTCACAACTCTCATAGGTCATACTGGCTATGTAACAGCAGTAGCGATCGCACCAGACGGCCTCATAGCGATTTCGGCTTCATACGATCGCACCCTAAAAGTCTGGGACATCGACAGTGGGATTTTTCCCAGAACTCTCACCGGTCATACTGACGAGGTAACAGCAGTGGCGATCGCACCAAATAGCCTCATAGCGGTTTCCGCTTCATCCGATAACACCCTAAAAGTCTGGGATTTGGTTAGCTACAAAGAGGTTGCTAGTTTCAGTGGAGAGTATGGGTTTAGTTGCTGTGCGATCGCGCCTGATGGGGTGACAGTTGTAGCGGGAGATGAGTCTGGACGGGTGCATTTCCTGCGATTGGAAGGAATGAAACAGGAAGACGGTAGTAGGGAGATGGTAATACCTGCAATGGTGTCTTCCTACAACCTAAATAATGTGGTTACTTCGTTTCATGATGGTCTTTTGCTGGCTAGACAAGGGCAGTATGAAGCAGTCATAACAAAATTAACTGAAGTTGCAGAATTGAGGCCAGATATTGTGGTTGTTTGGTTTGAAATCGGTAAGGCTTTGCACAATTTACAGCGTTATCAAGAAGCTATCACCAGTTTCGACAAAGCGATAGAAATAGAGGAAGAAAACCGAGATTTTTGGTTTTGCCGAGGCTTGGCGTTGATGAAGTGTGGCCGTCAACTTGCTGCTGGCGTGAGCTGGTTTATAGCTATGAGTATCGAGCCTCATGACTATGACTTTTGGTTGAAACAAGGCAGATCGCTATTCAGGTCAGAATCCTATGAAGAAGCTATTTGCTGTTATGATTTAGCGATAGAAATTCAACCAAATAAAGCTGCTTTTTGGGATTGGCGCGGCTTTGCACTGCGAAAGGCTGGGCGTGCTGAAGAGGCAATATCCAGCTATGACAGAGGTTTGGAATTGGAACCAAATGATTTTCATCTTTTATATCGTAGAGCTTATGCTTTGATGACATTAGGTAGCTATGAGGAAGCGATAGATTATTTTGATAAAGCTTTAGAAATAAATCCCAATTATCACGATCCTTATTATGACAAAGCTTGCTGTTACGCCTTGCAAGGTAATGTTGAGTTATCTCTAGAAAATTTGCGGCGCGCGATTCAAATGAAACCGAGAAGATATCGAGAGTTAGCGAAAACTGATGCGGATTTTGATGGGATTCGGGGTGATGTGCGGTTTCAGGAGTTGTTGTTGGGATGAGGGCGTCTCAGGGCTTACAGACTCCGACAAAGAAACCGGGTTTTTACCGAATTTCTGGACTACAATCAAGTATTGTCATAAAAAACCCGGTTTCTGGGGCCTCGCCGATCGCGTTTTTGGGTTAATGGGCCCCGCCGAATTTAATTTGTTAGTCCGTTAGTTCATCCGCGCCAGGGGCTAGTTGATTTGTCACCGAGTCCAACAGGGGTTTAAACCCAGGGTTGTTTCATTCTCGGGTGCGATCGGCAAAAGTAAAAGCGATCGCGCTATCTGATCAGATTTTTAGCGACCGCTCAACAA
>REAP01000188.1 GCA_004294385.1 Oscillatoriales cyanobacterium
AAGGGTTCAATCACCAAGCACCTTGGCGACTACGCTCAGGGAGCAGAGCAGTACCCTGAGCGTAGTCGAAGGGTTCAATCACCAAGCACCTTGGCGACTGCTATATCATCGGGAAAAACTGCTATTTCAGGACTTATGGACTCCGACAAAAGAAACCGGGTTTTTTACCACATCTTTGGAATGCAACAAGTATTATCGCAAAAAACCCGGTTTCTGACTACCATGCGTCATCTAAAATCTAAAACCTAAAATCTAAAATCGCATGACTCAAGTTTCGATGGACTCCTTGATTCAAGGGGCAATTTCAGGAGATTATATTGTCAGCTTTCCCACTGATACTGTACCCGCTTTGGCCGCTAAGCCCGATCGCTCGGAGTTAATTTTTGTAGCTAAACAGCGCAGCCAAGACAAACCGCTGATTTTGATGGCGGCCTCAGCAGAGGATTTGTGGCCTTACGTGCACGGAAGTCCAGCAGACTTAAAAGTGTGGCAGCAAGTGGCGCAGTCTGTTTGGCCGGGGGCGTTAACTTTGGTGCTCCCAGCTTCGGATAAAGTGCCCGCTGCGATGAATGCGATCGACCCGACTACAATTGGAGTACGAGTCCCTAACTGCGCCCTGGCCCGCAAAATCCTACAGCAAACCGGCCCTTTGGCTACCACCAGTGCCAATTTATCAGGCCAAGCGCCTCTAGAGTCGATCGCCGAAATTGAAGCTCAGTTTCCCGAAGTCCTGACTTTACTGGCTTCACAATTATCAACAGTAGTCACAGCTTCGAGTCTCCCTTCCACTGTGGCAAAATGGACTGGCAGTGATTGGAAAATCTTGCGACAAGGCGCGGTACAGTTAGAATGCTAATAGCTAAACTCCAAGGCAAAGTGATATGGTGTTGATGGGCTGGAGCGAATTGATATATGTAGGATTGGGGCTGGGACTGGGTTTGGGAAGCAATTTGATTTTGCGCCCGCAGCAAAAGAGTTCGCAACCTCTAGAACCTGTGCCCCACCAGCCCTCAACTCCTCAAGAGGTTTACTTGGAGAAGTTTGATGGGCTTTCTGAGCAATTGAAGCAAACTCAATTGGCTTATCAGATGGCGTCGGAAATGAGTCAATTTAAGGCTGGTTTTTTGGCTCGGACTTCTCACGAATTGCGATCGCCCTTGAGCAGTATGATTGGTACATTGCAGTTAATTTTGTCGGATTTGTGTGATGATGCTGCTGAAGAACGAGAGTTTGTCGAACAAGCTCACATCGCAGCACTCAGGCTAGTCAAATTGATCGATCAAATTCTGTTTGTTGCTAAAACTGAACACGGCAGTGAGACGATGGATATTGAGCCGATTCAGTTGGTCAAGATATTTGATGAAGTCGATGATTTAACTTTCTTGCAAGCGGCTAATCGTAACATTCGCCTCGAAATATCTCCGCCCGACTCCGAGATTTATGTATTGGCTGATTTTCCAAGATTGAGGCAGGTTTTAGTTAATTTAATCGATACTGCTGTTGCTGAAATGGAAGAAGGGAGTATTTTTGTTTCTGTACACTCTTCGCCGGAATCTGGCTATGTTAATATTTGGGTGGATGATCAGCGTTCAATCAGTGCTTGGAGTGAGTCTTGGGATTTGCTTAAGCATGATTTGGAGAGTGATTCTAAGAGCACTGATCCAGTTAAAGTGTCTTCTGGAATGAGGTTATTGATGGATCAAACGCTGCTAACTTTGATGAATGGGCGTTTAGAGGTTCTGGCTGTTCCTTCTGAGACTGAAGAGTCGAATTTTACTCGGACTCAATGTTCTATTCCTTTGGCTAAGCAGTCATTTATGGAGTAAGATTAAATGAACCGCGAAGACGCGAAGGCCGCGAAGGAAGATCAAGAAGAAAATGCAGTTCTTCCTTCGCGTTCTTTGCGCCTTCGCGGTTTAATCATTCCGATGCAAGTGGATTTGGTATTAGCAATTACCAATTACTAATTCGCCATTGATAATTTCTAATTCGACATTCTCTTCTAAGGGCCGATTTTCTAGTACCATTGTAGTGCTGGCATTATATTGAAAACCGATGCGTTCGTAGAAGCTTTGTTTGTAAGTTGTCATCAGGTAAACTCGCTCTACTCGGCTCATTCGAGGGTGACTTAAAACTGTTTCGACTAATTTGCGTCCGAGTCCTGAACCTTGGTAGTCTGGGTGAATGGCTACATCCCAAATAGTAGCTCGATAGATACCATCTGATGTTGCTCTGGCAAAGCCTATCGCCCTTTCGCTATCCCAAACGGTGACAACTGGTTCACTATTTGCGATCGCAATTTTCCAATCTTCGCTCTTCCGTTCCCTTGCCCAAAATGCGGCTACTTTAAATAGATGTTGAAGTTGTTCAAGGTCTACTCGATCGTGACCTATGCAAAATTGAATGTGACTGGAATCTCTAGTCGTTGATGTCATTCTAAAATCTGCCTGCGAATTGTATTCAATTTTAAACATACAAAACTAATGTAATTTAGACATATTATCTGATTAATTTCGGTAATTATTAATACTTTTTACTTAAAAAATGCGATGGCTATGAGAGCCCCCGACTTCACAGAAGAAGTAGGAGCTCTGGATGTATATATAGCAACCCCCAAGGCAGTTAGAACCCTTCGACTCCGCTCAGAACACCGCATTTATGGTCATTGAGCGAAGTCGAAATGTCCGCCAAGATTGCATTTCGACTTCGCTCAATGACCAAAGCGCCTTGGCGACCGCTATATTTAAATTACCTCAATTTTTTAACCAGCGGGCCGCATCGAGGGCATGATAAGTTAAAATCAAATCGGCGCCAGCACGCTTGAATCCTGTTAAGGTTTCCATCACCACTCTTTCTTCATCTATCCAACCATTCAAAGCGGCGGCTTTCACCATCGCATATTCTCCAGAAACGTTGTAAGCTGCAACTGGCAAATTAGTTGCTTCCTTAACACGCCAGATGATATCCATATATGCCAAAGCTGGTTTAACCATGAGCATATCAGCACCTTCGGCTATATCCAGAGCAATTTCTTTGAGGGCTTCACGGCCATTTCCTGGGTCCATTTGATAGGTGCGCCGATCGCCAAATTGCGGAGTAGAATCAGCGGCATCCCGGAATGGGCCATAATAAGCTGAGGCATATTTTGCCGCATAAGACATGATGGGAATATCTTCAAATCCAGCATCATCTAATCCTTCCCGAATTGCTCCGACAAAACCGTCCATCATCCCAGAAGGTGCAATGATATCTGCACCAGCTTTAGCTTGAGAAACAGCAGTTTTCTTGAGCAATTCTAGAGTCGGGTCGTTCAAAACGCGACCGCTTAAATCTCCGACTTGCAAATAGCCACAGTGACCATGACTGGTATATTCGCACAGACAAGTATCGACCATGACGATTAAATCTGGTACTGCTTGTTTGACTGCTGCTGTCGCTTTTTGGACGATGCCACAATCGTGCCAAGCACCTGTAGCGTCTATATCTTTGTCTGCGGGAATACCGAATAAAATGATCGCAGGAATGCCTAGATCATAGACTTCTTTGGCTTCTTCTACTATTTTGTCGATCGATAGGTTGTACACTCCTGGCATCGATATGACTTCTTTGGCAAAATTTTCCCCTGGTACGGCAAATAAGGGGTAAATTAAATCGCTGGTTGTCAAGATGTTTTCGCGCACCATCCGGCGGAGTTGGGGATGGTTGCGGAGGCGGCGGGGACGGTGTGTGGGGAACATAATGTTTTTTTAATGTTAGGTCAAGTCCTGGTTTTAAGGACTCGCAGCATTTCTCTAAAAGTTTAGAGCTTATTGAACGCCGATCGCACCTCAATCAGGTAAAGTTCTGTGAAAGCGGGCGGGCACTCTTGGCACCGCCCCTACATAATAATGGGTACGGATATCTCCCAGGCTTCACACCTGCAACCGGGCTCCCCAGAAGCCAAAATAGACTGTAGATTAATAGATGTGTGTTAAATACTAACGGTCTTATGTACAAACAACTAATCTCCAGAATCAAACCACTTTTGAAATCACTATTTGCGATCGGGCTGGTACTCACTCTAGCTTTCAGTAACGCTGATGGTGCAATGGCCGCCCGCAGCGGAGGACGCATGGGAGGCGGATCTTTTAGATCTCCAGCGCGCAGTTACTCGTCTCCTAGCCGTACTTACGCACCGTCTGGAGGGGGGTACTATGGAGGCGGTGGCTTTGGTGGTGGCTTTGGTTTTCCGTTCTTGTTGCCCTTTTTTGGATTTGGGGGCGGGTTCGGTGGTTTGTTCTCGATTTTGATTTTTATTTCGATCGCAAATTTCCTAGTCCAAAGCTTCCGTAACGCCGGGGGCGGCACCGACGAACTTGGCAACAGCACATCTACAACCGTTTCTGTGGCTCGTTTGCAAGTCGGTTTGCTAGCAGAAGGCCGCGGTTTGCAATCAGAACTTGATGCTTTAGCAAAAACAGTGAATACTGATACAGCAACGGGCCGTGCTCAAGTGTTACAAGAGTCTACTTTGGCTTTGTTGCGCCATCCAGAATACTGGGTTTATGCCGGAGGCGAATCTCAGCAAACTCGCTTGGAAGCAGCAGAAGCTAAATTTAACCAATTTTCTCTGGCAGAACGGAGCAAGTTTAGTGAAGAAACTCTCTCGAATTTTAACAACCAGATTCGGCAATCTGGAAGTAATCAAACGCTGTCAAGCGCGCAGGTAAATGGCGCACTGGTTGCTGATGATTTGACTCAAGCTCCTGGCGAATATATTGTGGTGACAGTGATTGTCGGTACTCAAGGTAAACTGCAATTACCGACAGTCAGAAATTCCGAAGATTTGCGCCAAGCTTTGCGTCAGATTGGGGGAGTATCGAGCGAGCAGTTGCTGGCGGTTGAGGTACTGTGGACTCCTCAAGCTAATGGCGATACTTTGACTGCTGATGATATGTTGGCTGGTTATCCCGATTTGCGATCGATTTAGTCAGAGATACTGGGTGCGGCGAATTATGTCCCGCGCCCATTAGACATCTCCCATAATTATTGTGGAACAGGCATCCTGCCTGTTCTTGACAAGCTTTTTGGGAGAGGTCTATTGCACTGGTTTTATAGCAGTCGCCAAGACTATATGGTCACTGAGCGTAGCCGAAGGGCTCAGTGTCCAGAAGTATCCTAACCATCTTGGCGGTTGCTATATTTAAAAAATTTGTTTAACCAATGCTATTCTTGAAGGATTATGTATCTAATTTTTATAAAAAAGGCGATCGGGAGCAAAACTGATGACTGACGGTAATAGAAAAAAAGCACTTTTCATTTTGAGTCAATTAAATAATGACGACATTAACTGGATTGTCCAAAAAGGTAAAAAAGAAATTATTGACCCCGGCAGGGTACTGATCCACGAAGGGAGACAAATCGATGCCCTATACATTGTATTGAAGGGGACTTTGAGCGTTTTGCTAGAAGCTGAGGGTACTAAAGAACTGGCAAAAATAGGTAGCGGAGAACTTGTGGGAGAAGTTTCTTTTATTGATGCCAGGCCTCCTTTGGCCACGGTTAAGGCGATCGAAAAAACTGAGTTGCTAGCAATTCCACGGCGACAGTTAATTCTTAAACTTCAAAATGATATGGGCTTTGCTTCCCGATTTTATTGTGGAATTTCTCTGTGTTTGGCTGACAGAATGCGCGGTACGATCAGACATATAGAATACGGTCGTAATCTAGAGTTAGAAAACTCTGAATTAGAAGGCGAGGATATTAATCCAAGTGTGATGGAGAATTTAGCCCTAGCTCAGGCTAAGTTTAATTGGCTGATGGAAAATGTTAGGGCTTGATTGAATTTCAAAAGATATTTGGCGAAAGTACACAGCAGTGCTGTTTCCCTACAGTAGACAATTAAAAATCCTGCTATTTCTAACCAGAATTGACACTCTCAGGTCTAAAGACACTGAGATTCTGCGGACAAAGTAGGCTTGGGTAATACCCAAAGTCTAACTCTCGCTACGGTCGTCAAACACCGCCTATTCAGTTGGTCAAGGTTTATACCTACCGCTGCTGGCTACTCCAATTAAGGTGCCGTTAATTCCAGGGTAAATAGATAGCTGTCCGAAGGTCAAGGCATTGATTAATTGAATGGTATCTTGACCGTTGCCGAAATCAGAGATTGTATCAACTCCCAACCCCGCACCTAAAACAAATACATCATTGCCCAAACCGCCGACAAGGGTATCGTTGCCCAAACCGCCGTTGAGGGTGTCAGAACCTTTGCCGCCATAGAGGATATCGTTGCCGTCGCCGCCATTTAAGACATCATTACCCCGCAAACCGGTCAGCACGTCATCGCCTGCCAAACCGTTGATGATATCGTTACCACTGCTGCCAGTCAGGTAGTCGTTACCGGGAGTGCCGTTGATGGCGTTTGGAGTGCTGCTGGTGTCAGCAACAAAAATGTCTTGGGTATTGTTAGTATCCCCCGGCACGAGGTTGGAGGCATCAGAATCAAACGTCACAAACCGCCCGTCGGCTGAGATGGAGGGGGTGTTGGAGTAGCCGTTCTGCTGATTGCCTGCTGAGTATACAACGACGCGGGTGGTGGTATTGGTTGACAAGTCCCGCACGAAGATGTCGTCGGTATTGTTGGTATCCCCCGGCACGAGGTTGGAGGCAGATGATCTAAACGCCACTGGTGGTATTGGTAAACAAGTCCCGTACGAAGATGTCTAAGCTATTGTTAGTATCCCCCGGCACGAGGTTGGAGGCAGACGATCTAAACGCTACAAACCGCCCGTAGGCTGAGATGGAGGGATAGAAGGAGTAGTCGTTTCCCTGATTGCCTGCTGAGTCTACAGAGATGCGGGTGGTGGTATTGGTTGACAAGTCCCGCACGAAGATGTCGTCGGTATTGTTGGTATCCCCCGGCACGAGGTTGGAGGCAGATGATCTAAACGCCAC
>REAP01000189.1 GCA_004294385.1 Oscillatoriales cyanobacterium
AAAGCAGCGGACAGATTAAAGTCTAAGATTCAACATCTTGTCAAAGAGTTGCATCACAAGACTGCTAAGTTTTTAGTTGATAATTTTGACGTGATATTAATTCCATCCTTTGAGTCGTCTCAGATGGTGAGCAAGTCACGTCGCAAGATTCGTTCTAAAACTGTTCGTCAAATGCTGACCTTGAGTCATTATCAGTTTAAGAAACATCTAGAGTGGAAAGCTTGGGAGTATGGAAAAGTTGCTTTAACTTCTATCAATGAAGCTTACACTTCAAAGACTGTTTCATGGACTGGAGAGGTCAAAAAGATTGGTGGTAGTAGAACAATCAAGGATTCTGATGGAAATCAGATGAACCGGGATCTAAATGGTGCTCGTGGGATTTTCCTTCGGGCATTGGTTGATACGCCTTGGTTGAAAAGCTTTTTAGCTGTTTGACTTATGTGTTTGTTAGCAAATGTTAGCAAAAAAGTATCGGTTTTGTATCGAATTAATACAAAGTCTTTAAGGTAGGGGCGATCGGCAAAATAATCGTAATTTCATGAGAGTATAAGCTGAGAATTATTGACGATCGAGCAATTTAGTTACAAACTACCCGATCGATCGCGATCGTAATTCTCAAATCTCAAATCTCAAATCTAAAATCGATTGACATAGGTGCATAAAAATGAGATTACAAAATTTTCTAAAGTCGCAAATTAGGTATGATGCAAAGGCGATCGCGACAGATGACGAGCTCAGTCGCCAAATTCAAACTCGCCTCATTGACTTGGGTTTACTGAAACCTCCCGTAGACGGCATATTTGGTCCGCTCTCTACTGCCGCTCTCCACCGGTTTCAAACCCTGATGAAGTGTGGCGAAACTGGTTTTTTGGGAGCAGTCACAGCCGAAAAGCTGATCGAAACCAAACCGGGAGGAATTCCTACACCTCCGATCGTACTAAAAATCCTCAAAGACACAGTTTTTAAAGCAAAACCCCTGGCCACATCTCAACTTATCGACGCGGAAAAACAGTCAATACCAGCAGGAAAAGAGTTTGAGCTGATTGCTTTTGCTCCGATTCGCGGCCACCTAAGAATTGCTCTCCGCAACGAGTCTTTTAAGGGTTCGGGGATTTGGTATATTTTTGGGCCACACGCTCAAGTTACTCAAGAAGGCGTGGTGCTTTATCCCAAAGTAAATCCTCCAAGTGTCCGACTGGGGGTTCCTTACAGATCCCAAATGGATAATTTTTACAATCCTAGTGGTTCTTGTAATGTAACTTCCATAGCAATGTGTCTGGACTTTTTGAGGATTCCGCGACGTAAAAGAACCGGGCAATTTGAGGATGAACTTTATGAATATGCGATCGCCAAAAATTACAGTCGCTGGGAACCCTTGGACTTAGCAAAGATTGTCAAAGATTATGGAGCCCAAGATTACTTTACAGAAAGTGCAACTATTCAGGATGTTAGAGATTGGCTAGCCAGTGGCAATCCGGCTGTGATACATGGATATTTCACGTCTTTCGGTCATATTATCGTTGTAGTAGGTTATGACAGTGGTGGATTCTTTGTTCACGATCCCTATGGAGAGTGGTTTGCTGATGGCTACGACACGAGTGTTAGCGGTTCCTATTTGTATTATTCCGAGCGTTTAATCCGCAACGTTTGTATGCCTGACGGTAATTTCTGGGTTCATTTTATCTCCAAATAATTGGGAATTGGGCATTGGGAATTGGGCATTGGGAATTGGGAATTGGGAATTGGGAATTGGGCATTGATTATTAGTTCTTCACACTAACAAATGACCAATCATATCAAATCCGTTA
The DNA here is from genome assembly GCA_004294385.1 of Oscillatoriales cyanobacterium. Classification (GTDB taxonomy): domain Bacteria; phylum Cyanobacteriota; class Cyanobacteriia; order Cyanobacteriales; family Microcoleaceae; genus Microcoleus. Next base: position 1,809 of record REAP01000189.1, read on the forward strand.
GCATCGGAATTACCGCTCTCTCTCTTCTCTTCCTCTGTGTTCTCTGCGGTTAAATCATTCCGATGCAATTAGAATTGATCTAACAACAGCTCGCGAGGAGGAGACGGCAATGCCGTTTCCCTACCCTAATTAATTGTAGGGAAACGGCATTGCCCATAGGTGTCAACTTAAGCCTGAAAGCCCGCCAAGTCTGTCTGTGAGCCCGCGAATCCGCCAGGGGTTGAAACCCCTGTCTAATAGCTAAAGTCCTCGGTCGAGGACTAATGAGTTGAAAATTCTTCTCTTCAGTCCTCTTTGAGAGGACTTTCGCTTTGAGGCAGGGGTTTCAACCCTTGCCGGACTATGGGTTGTACCTTAAGTTGACACCAATGGGCATTGCCGTGTCCTGATGTCGGTAACTAACTATTAATTTTCATACTCAAATCCAGCCAAGTCGATCGCGTAATTGGAGCACTGGTAGAAATATAGTCAACTCCGGTTTTCGCAACACTCCGAATAGTTTCTAATGTAACATTCCCAGAAGCTTCAATTTTCACCCGATCGCTCTTTTCGCGAATTATTGCCACAGCCTGCCGCATCAAATCGAAGGACATATTATCCAACATGATGATATCCGCCTTGTGCTGCAATGCTGTCTCTACCTCAGCCAGAGTTTCCGTTTCAACTTCGATTGTCAGCGGATAGGGGATAGAATTGCGAATTAGGGCGATCGCCTCGGCAATTCCCCCAGCCGCCGCAATGTGATTGTCTTTAATCATCACCGCGTCATCTAATCCCATCCGGTGATTGCAAGCGCCACCGATTTGAGTCGCGTATTTTTCGAGCAATCTCAATCCTGGTGTTGTCTTGCGGGTATCCACCAATTGCACGGGTAAATCGGCAATTTTGTCAACATATTTCCGAGTTAAAGTAGCGATGCCGCTCAAACGCATTGCCAAGTTTAATGCTACTCTTTCTCCCGTTAGCAGCGCATCGAAATTGCCGGAAATCTCGGCGATTACTTCTCCTTTTTCGCACAGTTTCCCTTCGGGTACTTGGGGGATGAAACTGAGGCTGCTGTCTAAAAGTTTAAATGTGCGATGTGCGATCGGCAATCCGGCTATGACTCCAGCTTCTTTGACAATCCATTTAGCAGTACCCTGGATGCTGGCTGCGGGGAATAAGGCCGATGTTGTGCGATCGCCCCTACCGATATCTTCTAGCAGCCAGTTGTGCAGTAGGGAGTCTAAAACTATCCAAGGTGGCAATATTGCTTTCATGTTTTCTTTGTGATTCCTGCTACTAGGAACGATAGTCGATCGGGTAATTTTAGGCAAGTTGCAAGATAGTGATGGTGTTAGTGCGATTTTGGGCGATCGGGCTAGATAATGGGCTATTCTGTTGCTGACATTGGGTTTTGGTGGTTTAATGGAGTAGATGGGGCGATCGCGAGCAGAAACCATGATACAGCCAGTCATTTTAGAAAAATTAGCAGAACTTCCTGAGTCTCTTCAGACAGAAGTGCTTCATTACATTGAGTTTTTGATCGAAAAGCAGGCTAAAAACTCAACTCAAGAAAAGCCAACAAAGCGAGGCGGACTTGGAATTTGGAAAGATAAAATCTGGATGTCTGATGATTTTGATGAACCTCTAGAAGATTTAAAGGATTAGTCGATCGCACAATTTTAGGCAATTTGCAAAATAATCTGGCCGCGCGGATGTCCTTGTTGGCTTAATTACAGTTTGCTCAACAGGCGCAGTTTTGTAGTCAATCACCTGTTGACAAAGTTGGGTGTCGGTGATTTAATAAAGTGAGTTTGCTTTGTCGCAAAGAAAATTAGCGCCAAAGAAACAAGCTTATCTAATTTACGACCAAGCAGAGGCTTTGGGGTGGGCCACTAGGGCTAAGGGTAAGTTTGCTAGTAAATTTGGAAGTAACGAACTTGATAAATTAGAGTTCGGATTTGATTATTTCGCCTAAAAACTACATTCAAGCTACAAATACTCAGTTATGACTAACCTAAATATTTCTCCTCTCAAGCGTCGCTCTTTTCTTAGTTATGTTGCTTTAGGTACTTTGGGTTTATTGACAAAAGACTTGCTCGATCCAGCTAGCGCTATGGCTGATAGCGAGGGATTAGGCAAAAATTTCTCTACCTTGGAGAACTATCATATTTTTGTTCCTTATACAACAGCACGCAACGGAGGAAAAGAAACATTTACTTTGCGATCTGGAGAACCTTGTCAGGTAGTAATTCCCTCGAAAACCCAAGATAGCCAACAGATTACCATCAAAGGGGGCGGTCAAGACGGTAAAGATATTACTGTAGTTTTGCATACCTTATACGATAGACAACTTAGAATAGCCGATCAAGTTTATCAAGAAATTGACAAAAATACGCAATTTATCGAAGAAGCAAGCAAAGCGAAATGCAAATTTGTTTATGAGCAAGTTGAAGATGGTGAGTATATTAACGATGTGATTGCCTTGGATTTTCTGGATTATGTGATATCGTCCTCAAAGCTAGACAAAAAAATTAAAGAGCGTTACCAACTCGCCAGCACTAACTCACGTCTGCTGGGAATTGAGCAAGCCATTAAATCCACCTTAGCTCAATCTAAACTGACAGAGATAGAGAAGAAACTAATCAGAGGAACTTTTGCCTACGTCCGCGCCGGCGAACCGGTTCCTGACTTTAAGGCGCTCACAGATATTTACTCAATTGTTGCCGCTTCTGCACTGCCTTTAGAAATAAAACAGACTTACACTTTATCCAGTGCCAATTCAAGAGGCTTAACAGTGGACTTCATTCTTGTCAAACTGATCGAGGAAAACGAAAAATTAACTCCCGCTCAACCGAAAAATTACCGATCAACTTATCAGCAGGTACGTGATGGAAAAACAGTAGAAGATGCCGCAGCTTTAAAATCCCTAGACTCATTCATCAGTAATGCTGAAATTCCAGAAAATGCTAAAGCTGTTTACTCGATAGCAAGGAAACAAAATTTAGATAATCAAGTTGCTTCTGGTGAAAAATCCGATGCTTTTGTCCAAACTGCTCAAGCATTTCAAGACCAACTGACGGATGCTAAAGACAAAGGAGCAGCAATTGTTCCACAAGCTACGAGAGTGTTGAGTACACTTGGAGCAGAAACAGCAACGGGTGTTAGTATTAGCAGTTTGTCTGGGGCGGCTGCAACCAACGCGACTTTAGCTTTTTTAGGTGGTGGTTCCGTCGCGGCTGGTGGTTTAGGAATGCTGGGTGGTTTAGCCGTAGCAACAGGAGGAGCCGCGCTAATTGGAGCAGCAGGAATACTTTCTATTGCATTAGTTTCGGAAATGGATAGCGAAGACCACAAAAATCTGGGAATTGCAGTTGGTACAGGAACAATCGCCGGTGCTGCAACTGTTTTAGCTGCTTGGACTGCTGCGAGTGCTTTGGGAGTAGCCAGTACATTGTCGGGTGCTGCTGCTATTACTGCCACTATGTCGGCTATTGGTGGACTCAGTTTAATGACCGGTGGTGCTGCTCTTGTTGCATCGGGTACAGCATTTGTGATTTGGTCATTGCTCAAAGGTGGAAAGACACGCAATTCATCGGAGCTGCACCAGTTAGAAACTCGCTCCTATACCTATACTGAAGAAATTATTCCGGGTTATTTAGGCGAATTTTTTTTACAAAAGGATGAAATTTCAAAATATGGCATTAAAGATGGATTTTCTGCTCCTAATATTCCATTAGATAAACTATCAAACGCGCTGTCCAAATGGCTATATGTTGACTCTGCCGAAAAGGTAATCGCTTTGATAGACACCAGTGATTTCTGGGGCAGTTCGGGTGTTGTTTTTACTGAGGAAAGACTTCTCTGGACAAATAATTCGAGCGAGTACAAAGATTTAGCAAGATATTTCAAGACGGAAACAAAATTAGCCTCAATACTCTCTGACGATAAGCACAATCAGGATTTATCTAGATTGAGAAAAATACTTGATATTTTATCTGATGAGAACTACGCGACAAATTTATCTGACTTGCGACAGTTAGTAGCTCTCACATCTGACGACGAAAAGTTAGGCGAACTTGTCTCTAATGATAAGTATAAAAACCAATTGTCTCAATTAAGATATGCAGTATATATTTTATTGGACGAGAAGTACAGCAAGAACTTGTCTAAGTTGAAAGATGTTGTAGATATCTTATCTAATCAACCTGATTTAGTTAAATTTTTACCGCCGCAAGTAGTATCACAGCTATTGGACGAGCAATATAGGAAGGACTTGTCTCACTTGGAAGAGGTAGTAGATCTGCTCTATAATGAATCTGACAAGGATAATTTGACTCAATTGCTTCGACAAATTGGTCAAAAATATACCACAGTTTAGGCAGAAACTTTTGCCCGCGATTCGGGCTATGAGGAAGGCGGAAGGCGATCGCCCACTCTTGACTGCTACAATAAGGGCGATCGCCTGTGATGATTGTGTTAAAATAAAGACGACTGAAAGAGGCAATTGTTATGACTATTCGTGAGATCGCGATCGCCAAATTGCAGCAACTTCCAGAATCATTTTTGCCAGAAGTCAGCGAATTCATCGACTTTGTGATGCACAAGCACCAAAATAGAATAGCTGAGCCCAAAATCCCAGACGATATTGCTAAAGCTTGGGCACAATGGTTCGAGGAGGTCGATCGCTTGGAAGTAACGACTAATGAGCCTGAGAGCGAATTTAAGCTACAGTAAAAGCTATATTTTCACTTCACCACATTAGGTACATTTCCACTACCTAAAACCTGTGTAGCATCTAAAACTTCTATCCCTACCAATAACTCATTTTCCCCAATATTTAAAGCAATTTCATGTAGAGAGCATCAACTTTGGAATCATAACTAATCTTCATAAACTTTTACCTCTTATTCTTCAGTCCGCGAAGGCGGACTTCGTTTGTGTAGAAGCGGTTTCAACCGCCGAGTGATCCAGCAAATGACTAACAACTCCCCAAAAAACTAAAGCCCTTTTCCGTTGTTGTGGGAAAAGAGCTTTAATTTATTATTAACCTGGCACCGAGCTATTTTACCGGGCAGTGACCCGCCGAGTATCTTCGCCATAGCAACGTTCCATTACATCATAAGCACCAGGAAAGCTTTGAAAACTTTGAATCCTGTGTCTGCGTTAAACTTGATGCCCTGCATCTTTTTCGCTCGACACTTATTACATTACCAAACTATCCTAAGTTTGTCAACCCCTTTTTAAAAGATTTTTTTGCCCATTGGACGCATGGGAGTCTAGAAACCGGGTTTTTTACGAAAATACCTCGTTGCAGCCCACAGACTCGCTAAAAACCCGGTTTCTTTAGTCGCAGCAGATAAGCCCGATTACAAATCCAAAAACGCAGCATCCACACCCTGCTCTCTGCGAATCTTCCCATCCTTTACAAACCACGCCACAACCTGCTTAACTGTTAGTTGCTCGATCGCCCCTCCAGCTTCCACAGCAATTTGCCTCAAAGGCCGCAAAGACGCAACCACCAAACTCGTAAAAAAGTTTTCAAAACTAGCATCAACTTGAATTGACTGCTGAATACTCTCATCATTCCTAACCCAATCCATCACCTGCTGATTACTCACCTCAGCCACCGAAAAACCAGTCTCCCCAGCAATTTGCTTCAAAACCCTCAAAGCATAAATTGCCAACCGCGCCGAAAACTTCTCCTTCGACGACAACAGCGCCATATCAACTTCCGCACATTCTTCCGGCTTTAAAAAATCAGATTCCATAGTTATTAGTTATTGGTTATTGGTTATTTGTTATTGCTAATCCGTGACATCCGTTAAATCCGTTACCAAATCCGCTGCCAATCCGTGACATCCGTTAAATCCGCTACAAAATCCGCTGCCAATCCGCCATCCGTGACATCCGTTAAATCCGCTACAAAATCCGCTGCCAAACATCCGTTAAATCCGTTACAAAATCCGCTGCCGAACTTCCTTCCTCGCAATAATCAAATAACCACAGCGATGCTCCCCATCAATAATCCAGTGAGTCCGCTCGATCGTACAATCCGGCAACACAGCCGCAAACATCTCCAACTCATTACCACAAACACTCGGAAAAGTTTCAGCCACATTAGAAATAGCACAATTGTGTTCCATAAACACAAAT
>REAP01000021.1 GCA_004294385.1 Oscillatoriales cyanobacterium
ACTACGCTCAGGATAAACTCCGTCGAAGGGCAGTTAACCGTTTCGTACCCTGAGCCCTTCGACTACGCTCAGGATAAACTCCGTCGAAGGGCAGTTAACAATTAACTGTACCAACTTCATCTTCGATAATTTCATCATCCAATTGATGATTTCCTGCTGACAAATCTTCAACTTTCTCTCCAAGTATTCGTAGCTGTTCATTCAGCACCCTAATTTCCCTATCTTGCTGCTGAATCTTCTCCTCCGCCTCAGCAATAGTCCGTTCCTTCTCCAAAATCAACTCATCTCTCGCTTCCAATTCCAAAGCATTCATCGCCGCTTTAATTACATTATAAAAATGAGATTTACTGACATCAACTTTCTTAGCATTCTGACGAGTCTTTCCCAGAATTCCCATCTTCGAGCCTTGCTTAACTGCTAATACAAAGCCTTGATGATTCTTGATTTTCAATTCTTGCGTAAAATTCATTTGAACTAAACTGCAAGTATATCTATAACGGTCATAATAAAACTCTGCTTTCATGAAAAAGCACCCCTTTTTGATATATCAAGTCCCGGACTATCCTAGCACAACCTATGCACAATCAACAAAAAAGTATCGAAATGGCGATCGCTCAAAACAAAACTGGATCATCAACAAGATCTTCCGGCAACTCTATCACACCCGCAATCAACTTCCAACAAGGGTCATCACCCTCCCAATCATCAGGCCGCCAAGGCATACTCAAACTCACTGTTACCAAACAAGCTTTTTGGGGTCGATAGCCCAATTCTAACTTTCTAATAAACACCGGATCGGTAATTGTTGCTGTCAATCTTTGGTTATACTTGGTAACAATAGATCCTTCCCATTTGTTACCACCTTCAAATCTTTGGATTAGCTTTTTTACCGTAAATCTTACTGCTTTGACTAATTGCAAAGTTAGGCGATCGCATTGTGGCAAAGACTGCATATACTCCACCGTAACATATCGCAAATCGTTATGCAAAATATATGCCTGACTGTTGCAATATTTCAACAAATATGCTGGCGGAACTTTCCCGACTTGCCGCCATTTTCCAGGTAAAATAGAGAGATTTTCTGACTCAAAACCAAAGTCCGGCCCAGTCTTCGCCAGAGGAATGTCTAGAACATCCAATAATGCAGGTTCAAGTCTATTTATCTGCCGCATTTCTTTAGGAATTTGACCATCTGGTAAGTCGGAAATTGGGCGAACCCACTTACCTTGAAGTTCATTGATTCCGGCGATGCACCTTTCGCCCCGTTTCCAGGAATTAGCCAGACAAATTATCCGAGTCATTCGATTTTCGATTTTTGATTTTTGATTTTCGATTGGATATTTTGGATTGTAGATTGTAAACTCATTCCAAAATAATACAATCAATCATACAATATTTGTAGCAGATCAAAGATGATTGATAGTAACATTTTTCCATGTGTCACTGAGATATTCAGCGACTAAACGGCGGTGACAATTATGAGGTTTGGGTTCGCTACAAAGCAGACACGCACAATCCATCATATCTGATGAAACCTTTTGCTCAATTTTGCGATCGCGCATTAAGCCCAAAAACTGCTGTTCATAAACATCCCAATCTCCCTTTTTCTTTTTATAGTCATCCAAAATATCTTGAGTAGGCGCTAAATCCAGCAGATGAACATACTCAATATTACCAATGGTTCGCAGAAAATATTCTAAATCTTTCCGCTTAGCAAAACCTGCTAACTGTGATACATTATTTAGTCGCGTATCGATCACCCTGCGGACTCCGGCTTTCATCAAAGTCTCAAAAAACTCCTGAGCACTTTTTTGAGTAAAACCAATTGTAAATAAATTAATTGCTTTCTTTTGTGACATAAGCTATTTCTAATCCATGACGATAATATGCTGAGTCTAAATCAATGATTTCATTTTTAACATCCGGCGGTAACTCAAACAAACTTAATTGAATTGGTTCATCACCTTTTTTGCCCTTGTTAAACTTCTTGAGAAGTCTAGCTTCTAAATCCTGGTGCGATTCTAAACTACCATCGGACAGAATGTGATTAATTTGCAAATTAAACTCTTTCAAATTGTGGCAAACTAAGATTGTACGATGACAAGTTATCGGGTCTTTTTCTGCACACATTAGACTAATTTTATAACTAGCTGCACCTTTGAGCAAGCGCTGAATTCCTTCGGAGAATAGAGGAGTTGCAGCTATGCGTTGATACAAAGCTTTACCGCTAAGATCGTAACAGCTTAAATCTTCCGGTCTCGCGCCCAACTCTTTACCCAAAAAAACATATTGAATGCCAACACTAGACAGAGAAGCTTTAATTTCGGATTGATTGAAATGGGGTAAATAACGACTAAAAGGGTGCGATCGCACATCTACAACTGCTGTAATTTGATGTTTTTGTAGCAGCAAAACAAACGCTTCAATACTCAGATTTGAGTGACCGATCGTAAATAATTCCATTGCTTTTATTGTGATATTCAGTCCGCATCGGCGGGCTAAAGTTTGTCTAGCCCAATTGTTTTAAACTGTTTGTTTTAAACTGTGGGTTTCTTCACAAAACCTTGAATCAAAAGTTGCAAAGCCAGCAACATCAAACCCACAGCAGCAAAAGCAAATACACCGCCACCCAAAGCCACAATTCCCATTACCAAAGTTCGCACAGCCGCCCCAATATTAATCACTGTCACGTTGTCAGAATGAATTGGTTTGTTTGCAAAGGTTTGGGCGATCGACAAAGTAAGCGCATACAAAGCCGCCGCAAAACCTCCCGCCATTAGCGAACCAGTCACACAACGCAATACCGTTGGTGGCTGAGGTGATGTTGGGGAATTATTCTCAGCAGAACTTGGAGTTTGAGAACTAGAATTGGGATTAGTTAAATCAGCCATTTAGATTTTAGAGTTGAGATTTGAGATTTGAGATTTCGGGTTGATTCACCCAAAATAAAATCTGTGTTTCGCTCTATTTTACCAGATATAGCCGTCGCCAAGGTGCTTTCGTCATCGCCCCCTGGACACTTCGACCCTTCGACCCTTCGACCCTTCGACCCTTCGACCCTTCGACCCTTCGACTACGCTCAGGGCGACGCTCCGCTCAGGGCGACGCTCCGCTCAGGGCGACGCTCCGCTCAGTGACCACAAGTGTCCTAAGCATCCTGGCGGTTGCTATACTTCAAGCTGATTAGACTTCTGCCCAAATTAGATTCGTCTGCGTCGATGCCGATCGATCGCCAATTTGAGCTAATTTCCATTGGGAACAACCCGAATCCCAGTATTGCTAAACTTTGTTACCCAAAAATCTAAATCTGGAGAGGCGATCGCACATTTAACCATTTCCTGAACCTCCTCCGCCCTTTCTTGGGACTCCGCCAACGCAAACACCGTTGGCCCAGAACCGGACATCATCGTGCCCAAAACCCCCGCTGAATGAAAAGCCTCGCGCAACTGTAACACTTGCGGATAAACAGGTAGCGCCACTTTCTCCAAATCATTGTGTAGCAATTGACCAATTTTCGATCGGTCTTTTTGGGCGATCGCACCCACCATCGGGCCCGAATGCAGCCTTTCCCGGCGACAATCCAAATCCTCCGGCGCACAATAGGAACTACTGAACTGTTGGCGATAAGTTTGATACGCCCAAGCCGTAGAAATACTGAGATTGCGAAACTTCGCCAACACCACATATAAAGGGCTACAATCAGGCAGTGGCGACAATTGATCCCCACGACCAGTTGCCAAAGCCGTACCTCCAGCAATACAAAAAGGCACATCAGAACCCAAAGTTCCCCCCAACTCTTGTAACTCCGACTGAGTTAGTCCCAATTGCCATAACAAATCCATCCCGACTAAAACCGCCGCCGCATTTGCCGAACCGCCAGCGAGTCCTGCCGCCACCGGAATTTGCTTATGAATGGCAATTTCGACACCGCCGTATTTTGCCAAAGCATCGGGGAATTGCTTTGCCAACAAATCTGCTGCTCGGTACGCTAAATTATTCTTATCAGGAGGGACTTGCGGGTGATCGCAGCGCACACGAATGGTGTCTGTACCGATCGCGCGTAAGTCAATGCGATCGACTAAATCTATGCTTTGCAGTACCATCGCCAGTTCGTGATATCCGTCTGGGCGATCGCCTATTATTTCTAAATAGAGGTTGATTTTTGCTGAAGCTAGCAGAGAATATGAACGCATAGGTAATTAAGCCACGGGTGAAATAAACCCCTGGTTGAAATTAATTGACACCAATCAAAATCCATTTTCTCATAACTCAACAGAATTTATCAATAAAATTCTAATTAGCGTTATCGGAGTATTCCCAAATCAAAAATAATAATCGCAATTTTAATTATGAACGGCATCATCTACAATCGACTGACTAGAGATCATATGATTACTCAAATTCACCCATTGCTCCACGCTTAAATCTTCGGCACGAGATTCAGGATTTATCTGTAACTCTTCTAACAATTGAACGAATTTATCTAAGTCCACAGTAGCTTTCAAATTATTTCTGAGCATCTTGCGCTTGCTACCAAATCCCAACTTAACTAAACTCTCCAAATGACGCGGATTAACAGCAGGAGTTTCTATCAATCTCGGAACAAGCCGCACCACCGCCGAATCAACTTTTGGTGGCGGCACAAAGTCTCTAGCAGGAACATCGCAAATTAACTCACATTCTGCTAAATATTGTACCCGTACCGACAAAGCACCAAAGGCTCTTGAACCCGGTTTGGCATAAAGTCTTTGAGCCACTTCTTTCTGCACCAACAGCACGATCGAATCGAAGGGTTTAGCCGCCGGAACAGATATGGTTCCCAGCAGTTTTTGCAGGATCGGGCCAGTAATATTGTAAGGAATATTGGCAACAACTTTATTAGGATTTTGGAATTTGGTAAAAACCACGAGTTGGTTATCTAAATCCATTTCCAGTATGTCGCCTTGAAGTAGCAAAAAGTTGTCGGCTTTACCCAGTTGCTTCGCTAGCCGTTGGCACAAATCTCGATCGATTTCCACGGCCACAACAGACTCAGCCTCAGCCAGCAAGCGTCGAGTCAGAATCCCCGTACCAGGCCCGATTTCCAGGACGCGGGAACCCGACAAATTCGCCGCTTTGACAATCTTATCTAAGGCTTTCTCACTTTTGAGCCAATGTTGAGCAAATTGTTTTCGGGGGGTGGGCGATCGCATTTTTTGAAATATTGGCAAATTTAGTCTATAATTATATCACAAGCCAACAGCTTTTGCACCTATGCAGTCCTGTTCATTTTTGTTGACAGGTCTTGAATCAAGGAAAACAAATATGCAAGATCAAAGATAAACTCGAAAAAATAAAGTTATTTATTTACAATTATTAATTCCCTTGATCAACGACAGGACAGTCATAAATCCACAAATAGCTATTTTTTGATTCTTCCTTCTATCCTTTACATCCGTTACAAAATCCGTTGCCGAACTTCCTTCTTCTCCACCATGAATTTTCAACGAGTATTTGGTACATTACCCACAACCCAAGCTAGCGCGCCCGGAAGAGTAAACCTACTGGGCGAACACACAGACTATAATGAGGGATTTGTAATTCCTACTGCAATTCCTCAGCGCACCACAGTCCAAATCGGCTTAAGCAGCGACCACAAACATCATTTTTATTCAGCAGAATTTGACGAACTCATAAATTTTTCCGACGACGATACAGTACCGCAAAAATTCGTTAGTTATATCTGCGGCTGTGTCAGACTTGTAGAAAAAGCAGGATACAAAGTACCACCAATCAATCTCTATATTAGCTCCAATGTGCCGATCGCAATGGGCTTGGCCAGCAGCGCCGCTTTAGAAATAGCAACCCTTCGAGGACTGCGTGGATTGTTGAACCTCCCCCTAGATGACCTGCGGCTAGCTCAAATCGCACAGCAAGCCGAAACCCGATATGCAGGCTTTAACTGCGGGATCATGGATCAAATGGCCGCGAGTTTAGCCGACACCAACTCGATGCTATTTATTGATACCCGCAGCCTCAACCGACGTCGATTACGATTTCCCAAAGCCACAGAAATTTTAGTAATTGACAGCGACGAAACCCACAAAACAGGGGGTAGTCACTATCATCAGCGACGCGCCGAGTGCGAAACAGCAGCGCAAATATTGGGAGTGAAAGCCCTCAGAGATATCGAAGACTCGCAAGCTGTGGAAATATTGCCCCAACCTCTAAGAAAGCGAGCACGCTACATTGTTAGTGAGAACAATCGGGTAATTGAAGCTTTTAAGCCACTACCGGCAGAGCGTTTTGGTCAATTGATGAATGCCTCTCACACTAGCTTGCGGGACGACTATGAACTTTCGTGGCCAGCAGTAGACACCTTGGTGAGAATATTGCAGGAAACTCCGGGAGTATTCGGCGCAAGGCTGACAGGGGGAGGTTCTGGTGGTGCTTGTGTAGCTTTGGTGGAGAGTGAAAAAGTTAGTTCGATCGCATTAGATGCGATCGCCAGCTACCAGCGCGCGGGCTATACTGGTCGTGTTTTGGTTCCACCAGTTGTCTGATTTTAGATTTTAAATTTTAGATTTTAAATTAGTGAACTACGTCTTCCAAACAAATCTCAACTTAAAACCAGAACACGATCGCCCTTAGCATCATTAAAATGAAATGATTAGATAAACAAAGCGATTAGGAGAAAAAACTATCCAAACTATCTACGGCAATCTTCAAGGTTTAAAGTCCAGCCAGCTTAAGCAAATTGAAAAGCTTTATGACCAGAGACTTCCAGGCGATAGCCTCACCACGATCGAATTTGCCCAGCGCCTCGCAGCCATCAGCACCGAAATAGACAAACCCCTCTGTACCTACATCAACCGTCGCGGACAAGTAATTCGCGTCGGTATCGGGACTCCCCGCCAAACCCAGATTCCGCCCCTAGAATTGCCCCGCTACGGCGGAGGTCGTCTCAGCGGTATTCGCTGCATCGCCACCAACCTGAAGCCAGAAATACCAAGCGAATCTGCCCTCACCGCAATGGCAATTCAGCGGCTGGATGCCCTAGTTTTACTGACTTTGACAGGCGGAGGATTTCAGCGCCGGGGAGGTGGTGGGACTGGTTACATCCAAGAAACCTATCTAGCTCATCTGATACCTCAAAAAGACCAAGCAATTTTTGACTTCTCAGTGTTGACTTCTCAGTTGGAAGAAGGCTCAAATTCGGAAGCAGAACCTGCTATTCAAAACTCACCAATCAAAACTCAAAACTTTCCCTGGAGAGTGTCTGAACCTCTAAGTTTGGATGAGCTCACCAACCAAGATTTTCTGGATTTAGTCGAAGGACTCGAAGCAGAGTTTGAAGAGGAGTTTGTCGCCAGACAAGTTGATGCAGACCAAGACAAAGTGCTGCTAGTGGGGGTAATGACTCAGCAGATGACACTACTGGATTTTGAGGATGGACTCGCAGAAATCACGCGGCTGGTTGATAGCGCTGGCGGTCAGGTATTGCAAACAGTGCGCCAAAAACGATCGCGCCCCCACCCCCAAACAGTCGTAGGCGAAGGCAAAGTTCAGGAAATTGCTCTGACGGCTCAGACGATTAGCGCTAACCTCGTGGTATTCGATCGCGACCTCTCCTCCGCACAAATACGGAACTTGGAAACGATGCTCGGTATTCGCGTAGTCGATCGCACAGAAGTAATTCTCGACATTTTTGCCCAAAGAGCGCGATCGAGCGAGGGCAAATTGCAAGTCGAACTGGCTCAGTTAGAGTACACTCTACCCAGGCTCAGAGGTCGCGGTCAAACAATGTCGAGACAAGGCGGCGGCATCGGAACCAGAGGCCCTGGGGAAACCAAACTCGAAACAGAACGACGGACGATCGCCAAACGTATTGCTAGATTGCAGCAAGAAGTCAATCAACTATTGGCCCACCGTTTCCGGCTGCGGCAGAATCGCCACCACCACGAAGTGCCTTCCATCGCGATCGTCGGCTACACCAACGCCGGCAAATCCACTCTGCTCAATCTGCTCACCAATTCCGAAGTCTACGCCGCCGACCAGTTATTTGCGACCCTCGACCCAACCACTCGACGGTTAACGATTCCTGGCCCTGTCCCGGATGAGCCCTTGTCGATCGTCCTGACAGATACAGTCGGCTTTATTCGCGAACTTCCCCCCGCCTTAATCGATGCTTTTCGGGCTACCCTCGAAGAAGTGACTGACGCCGATGCTTTGATGCACGTTGTCGATCTATCCCATCCCGCGTGGCAAAGTCAAATTCGATCGGTGATGAACATATTGGCAGATATGCCCGTAACCCCAGGCCCAGCTATTGTCGTTTTCAACAAAATCGATGCAGTAGATGGAGAGACTCTGGCGATCGCCAGAGAGGAATTTCCTCAAGCCGTATTTATTTCAGCCGCCAAAGGTTTGGGGATGGAAACTTTACGTGACAGATTGAGTCAACTCATTCAATACGCCATTAGTCCTCGGTAAATACTTAAAATATTGCCTTGTAAGTAGTTGACAACGGTTAAAATACTTACGTACACTGAGGACAAGCCCTATGCGATCGTCAGACCAGACAAACGGTAGTCCGTGTGGGCTATCGCAAAGTGCAATACGCCAGAGTGAATTATCTTGACACTCCCCTGCTATCAAGGCGAGGGGATTCTTTGTTCATAGACCCAACTTGCTCAGACAGGATTTCTCCAGCCAAAGTAGAGGTCGAATCTCCCAAAGCGTTCGGGTCTAAGACCCAAGTTCCGGTATGCCCTACCGTACTCAAGGCTGATTTCAGAATATTAATCGCTGCGTTCCAATCTCTGTCCATAACAAATCCACATTCACAAGCGTGGGTTCTTACGGATAGGGATTTTTTTACGATTGCACCGCAGTTAGAACATTTCTGTGACGTGTAGGCAGGATTGACAGCAACTGTTACCCGACCAAACTTCACGCCAAAATATTCCAACCACTTTCTGAATTGATGCCAACCTGCATCATTAATTGACTTAGCGAGACAATGATTCTTCACTAGGTTCTTGATCCTCAAATCTTCGTAGGCGACCAAATCGTTAGATTGGATTACGCAACGCGCCAGTCTAGAGGCGTGTTCTTCACGTTGCCTACTTATTTTGAGGTGTACTCGCCCTAATCGATTAATTGCTTTCTTTCGGTTGGCAGAGCCTTTCTTTTTGCGAGAAACACGGCGTTGTCGAAACTTCAACCGTTTCTCACTTGTTCGATAAAACTTGGGATTCGGTTCAGTATGACCATCGGAGTCTGTATAAAACTCTTTCAACCCGACGTCCAATCCAACTGTTTTGCCTACAGGCGCTGTATCTACATTATTGTCAGCACTGATTGCAAACTGAACATAGTAGCCGTCGGCGCGACGTATTAAGCGAACGCGCTTAATCTGATCGATTTGGTAGAAGTTAAGATCCCACGTCCCTTTTAGTTTAAGCTTGCCAATTCCCTTTTTGTCGGTGAATGTGATTTGCTTCCGAGTTTCTGAAAGCTTCCAACCACTGACTTTATACTCAACTGAGCGACTGTTTTTCTTGAAAGTCGGATAACCCTTCTTTCCGGGAACAGCTTTCTTGCAGTTGTCGTAGAACCGAGCAATCGCAGAATAAGCCCTTTCCACAGAGGCTTGGCAAGCACTAGAATTCAAATCTTTGACAAAAGCAAACTCTTCTCTGAGCGCAGTGCTGTGTCGGTACAAGTCTTTTTGCCCTATTCCTCGGTTGTCTATCCAAAAGCGGACGCACTTATTCCGAACGAATTGAGCAGTTCTGATTGCCTCGTCTATTGCTGCGTACTGATTTGGTTTGCCTTTAGCCTTGAATTCTAAAACGAACATTTTACGTGAGAACTCGCTACGCTAAAAGTCTAGCACAAAGCCGTCCTAAAAGGACGGGGCTTTAAACCAAAGTTTTTGGTAAAAATGAATAATTATTTTCAGGAGGCGATATTCCAGGTACAAATACTCTTTACAGATGGCTGTAATAGCTGTTTGTAAAGAAATTGCCGAAAAAAGATGTGACAAAGTGGCGTAAATTACAAACTTTTCACAAATGTGAAATAGAATAAAGTTAATCAAGTTTTTGGGCGATCGGCTCAAACGCTCAAATATCTTTTACAAGCGTCCGCCAGAGCCAACATCAAGTTATTGTTATCATCCAATTTTATCGCTGTTTAACTAAATAGTTATGTGTATGCTCATGGCAAAACTAGCAATTGGACTCTCAGCCACAATGGCAACAGGGTTCTACTATCTAGCAGCCGCCCCTCCGGCGACCGCAGTAGACGTGTGCGGGCCAGGAAATTTTTCTAGTGCCTGCGCTAGCCCAGCATCGGCACGGACAGCAGCAACACCAGAACCGATATCAGACCCAGTACAGGTACCGGCAACACCAGCACCGATATCAGACCCAGTACAGGTACCGGCAACACCAGCACCGATATCAGACCCAGTACAACAGGTACCGGCAGCAGCAACACCAGTACCAACACCAGCACCAGTCGTTACACCAACACCAGTAGTAGTTGCACCAAGCCCGATACCGCTATTGCCATTGGTAGTGCCAACACCAGTACCATCGCTAGCACCCGTACTCCCGCTTCCTCCAGTAGCACCCATACAGCCGGTGGCACCAGTGCCGTTTGCCAACATATATGTAAACAGACCTGTGAAAAGCCCAACTTCTATTCCTGAACCGGGTACTGCCATTGCACTGCTTCTGATTGGTGCAGGTATAGTCTGTTCTGTCAAAAAGCGAAATAAGCAGGTTGGTTAGCAGCGTTAGACTGGTGCAAGGCGCTGCCATCTTCCTATCTTCCAAATGTCTCCGTTCCTTGAAGCACGGTGCTTTTTTGTTTTTAGGGGTAGATCCGAAAAAGATGTATAAAAAATAACATTATCGCTGGCTGACTGCAACTATATAAAAATTCATTAAGATTGTAACAATAAGATTACAATTTGAAGGACGAAGAATATATTGATGGTTAAATCCGATGGCCCCTAAAGTAGAAATTTACACTTGGAGAACCTGCCCATTTTGCGTTCGTGCCAAAGCACTGCTGAAGCGAAAAGGGGTTGAGTTTACAGAGTACGCGATCGACGGAGATGAAGCAGCAAGAGCCAAAATGAGCGATCGAGCCAACGGAGGCCGCTCCTTGCCCCAAATCTTCATCAACGACCAACACATAGGCGGCTGCGACGATATGCACAAACTCGATGCGATCGGCAAACTAGACCCACTGCTAGCAGAATAGAAGCTTGTTTTAACTTGCAGAATTTTCCAGCGACCAATTCATAAGTGCCAACTGACCATGAAATTTGCATTCATCATCGATCCCCTCGCGCGACTAATTCCAGGACACGATACCAGCGTAGCCCTGATGGAAGCAGCCCAAGAGTTGGGTCACGAAGTCTGGGCGACTCAAGCCAACGAGTTGAGTGTCATCGGCGGCAAAACCTGGGGAATGCTGAGTCGCGTGGTGCTAACCCCAGTAAAATTGGTAGATGGACGTTGGACGGCGGCTGAAGTTTGGTACGAAGTAGAATCACCGACTTTGCAGCCCCTCGAAGCAATGGACGCAGTATTTATGCGTACCGATCCCCCAGTCAACGTTCCGTATCTCTACGCTACTTACCTGCTTGACTACATCGATCGCGCTAAAACGTTGGTAATTAACAATCCAAAAGGATTGCGGGATGCGAATGAAAAAATGTACGCTTTGCAATTTGAGGGAGCGATCCCAGAAACAATTGTCTCTCAAAGCAAGCAGGTAATTCGGCAATTTGTCGAGAAAAAAGGAGCAGCAGTTTTGAAACCTTTGGGTGGTAAAGCTGGGGAAGGGATTTTATTTTTGGAAAATGGCGATCGCAATCTCAATTCCCTAGTCGAAATTAGCACTCAACAAGGTACTGTTCCAGTCATGGTTCAGACTTATCTGCCGGAAGCAAAAGATGGAGACAAACGGATTATATTGTTGAATGGGAAGCCGATCGGTGCTGTCAACCGCATTCCCACCGGCAATGAATTTCGCGGCAACATGGCTGTGGGTGGCCGAGTGGCAAAAACCGAAATTACCGATCGCGAACTGCAAATTTGTGCTCAATTAGCACCGGTTCTGCAACGGGACGGACTGTACTTTGTTGGGATTGATATCATTGGCGGTTATCTCACCGAAGTTAATGTCACAAGTCCTACGGGGATCAGAGAAATCGACCTGTTTAATGGTGTTAGTTTGGGCAAACAAGTAATTGAATGGGTAGTTAGTCATTAGTTATTAGTTATTAGTTATTGGTTATTAGTTATTAGTTATTGGTTATTGGTTAGCAATTTCAAATTAGCAATTCCCCATGCCCAATGCCCAATGCCCAATGCCCAATGCCCAATGCCCAATGCCCAATGCCCAATTCCCATGCCTGATGCCCAATTCCCATGCCCAATGCCCAATTCCCAATGCCCAATGCCCAATGCCCCATGCCCAATTCCCAAATATTAAACTATGTCTAAAATTGGCGTTGCAGTAGTCGGTACAGGTTTCGGTCAAAAAATTCACATTCCCGGATTCCAGGCACATCACCGGACAGAAGTTGTGGCTGTTTATCACCGGAACTTAGACAAAGCTCAGGCGATCGCCTCTAGCCACAATATCCCCTATGCTTGCAACTCCATAGAAGACATAATTGCCATCCCAGAAGTAGCGGGAGTCAGCATCTCAACTCCGCCATTTCTGCATTTTGAAATGGCAAAAAAAGTCCTAGAAGCAGGCAAACACTTATTGCTAGAAAAGCCCACAGCCCTAACAGCAAATGAAGCCAGAGAACTCTACAAATTAGCGAACAAATCTCAAGCTAACGTGGAACAACAGAGTGCTAGAACCATAGCAACAATGGATTTTGAGTTTCGCTTTATCCCCGCTTGGCAAATGTTAGCCGAATTATTAGCAACAGGATATGTAGGAGAAAAACGTTTAATTAAAATTGACTGGCTGGTGTCCGGCCGCGCTGATGCTAATCGCCCTTGGAATTGGTACTCACAAAAAGAACAAGGCGGCGGAGTTTTGGGCGCGACAGGTTCCCACGTTTTTGACTATATTAACTGGCTGTTCGGCCCACCGCAGAGACTTTCTGGGCAATTAATCACAGGAATTGCTGCGCGCCCAGATCCTAATGACTCAGGAAAATTAAAACCCGTAGATGCAGATGATTCTTGCATTTTGATGCTGGAATTAGCAGGCGGAATACCTTGTCAAGTTTGTTTGAGTTCTGTTACTTATCAAGGGCGAGGACACTGGGTGGAAATTTATGGGAGTAAGGGTACATTAGTCTTGGGAAGCGACAACCAGCAAGATTATGTCCACGGATTTCGGCTGTGGGGTTCCCAAGGCGGACAACCTTTGGCTGAAATCAAAATTCCTCAGAGATTGGAGTTTCCTCAAGTTTATCCCGACGGCAGAATTGCACCGTTTATTCGAGTAGTGGATAAGTGGATAGAAGCAATTGATGGGGGTGAATCTTTGATACCGTCTCTGAGGGAAGGGGTTTATTCGCAGTTGTTGATGGATTTGACTCAGGAATCTAATGCTACCGGAACTTGGGTAAATATACCGGATTTAGATAAGTTTTTGAGCGGCAAGTAATATCAATTCCAGTTACACTCTTTATGATACGGAGGACACGGGAATGAGGACACGGCAATGCCGTTTCCCTACAATGTTATTTTGGGTAGAGACACGGCATTGCCTTGGACTCTATCAATCCCATGCCACCGGAATTGATATTACAAGCTATATCGATCGCACAAATCTCTCGCTACTTGTCGGTGTTTTTCCACCAAACTGGGTGTCTACATCACTTGTACGTTTTCCATGTGTTTGTTTACCCAGAGGCTGAATTCGTTTAAAGAGCGATCGGGCAAATCGATCTTATAATCAACATAAAGCACCTTCCCAAAACTATCCCTTGGGCCTTCTTTAATCTTTTGTCGCGGATGTCGCCGATCGCCCTCTAGAATAAATCCAACTACCTTTCTAGAGAAATAATGCAAAAACACACTTTAAGTACATTTGTCAACAACAGCAGCCAAAAAGCCACCTACCTCGACATCGGAAGCGGACAACCCTTGTTACTGCTGCACGGTTTCTTCGGAGAAAAAACTTGCTGGCTCCCCCTGATCGAATTATTGCAATCTCAATTTCGCTGCATCAGCTTAGATATGTTAGGTTTTGGAGAATCCAGCAAACCAGAAATCTGCTATGATGTGGCCTTAGAAGTTGCCTTTGTCCGACAAGTAGTAGAACAACTCAATATTGATCCCTGCTGCATCATCGGACATTCTTTTGGCGGTTGGGTAGCATCTGCCTATGCCCTCAAATACACAAACTCCGTCATTAGTTTAGTCTTAGCAGCACCTGCGGGAATTCGAGATGACAGTTTTTGTGGTCAATACGATGCTTTGCGGCCACTACTTTGGCAAACGCCGATCGTTGATTTGGCCTTGCAATTGGCAAAACCCTTTGCTAATTTAGCCGGAAAAAGTAACGAATTGCAGCAGATTTCCGGTTGGCGACGGGAATTAATGTTTCAACCAGTCGCCCGGTCTTTTTTAATGAGTCGGATGCGCCCCGAAGATGCCATTGATACCGTTGAAAAAGACATTCACAAATTGCAAATTCCCACATTAGTCATCACAGGAGATAGCGACGAAACAATTCCTCTCTGGCATTCTCAAACCTATGCCAATCAAATACCGGGGGCAAAATTAGCAATTATTCCAAATGCGACTCACGGATTGCCCCAAACTCAAGCTGAAACGATCGCAAATCTGATTTTGGAATTTTTAGGGCAATTCAACTAGACTTCCTCTAACCATAGATTGTAATACTGACTCAAAAAATGTTACTAATTATACTACTTCCATAGCTGGATACCGACTATATTTTTAACAGTATAGTGAAAAACATTTTTTATGATGACCATATCTTCTACGAGCAGGACTTACAGACATTCATCAGTTGAGTCAGAGGTATTACCGATCATGGCACTCAAAAACTACTTCAATCTTGAAGAAATTATGACAGCTCGAAAAATTAGTGCCGCTATAATTAACGTCAGTGGCCGACAGCGAATGCTTTCCCAAAAAACCGCATTTTTTTCCATGAGGTTAGTTTGCTCTCCACAAACAGCAGAAAGACAACAACTGCGGGCAGATTTGTTAGATGCGATCGCTCTTATGGAAAAATCCCACAGCGGCTTAATCAACACTGACAGCAGCAGCAACTTATTAACTCCTCCTTCATCCGCTGTCAAAGCAATGTATTTTGAAGCGCCACTTTATCTAGACAAACAAGTGCGCGAATATATGGCTCAAATTAAAGCATTAGTGCAAGTTCCAGATGCCGAACTCAAGCCAGAAAATCCCCACCTATCCTACATTATAGCAGCAGCTTCCGGGGAACTTCTGCAAGCTTTTGATGCCGTGGTTAGTCAATATCAACAAGAAAGTGAAATGGAACAACTTGAAGTCAATCTCAGACAGGTTGAACTTTATCAAGAAAGTTGCGCTGCTAGGGCTGAATCGGAAGCTCAAACGACTGAACTCAATCAAACAATTCGTCAACTAAAAGAAGCCCAAGTTCAACTACTCCACAGCGAAAAAATGTCTTCCCTGGGAGAATTAATGGCTAGTATAGTCCACGAAATCAATAACCCAGTCAGTTTTATTTACGGCAACTTAAGCCATGTCGAAATTTATGCCCAAGATTTACTCCACCTACTGCGTCTCTATCAAGAAGAATATCCCAATCCCTCTAAGGATATCCAAAATCAGATCGAAGAAATGGAGCTAGATTTTTTACTTGAAGACTTGCCAAAAGTGATGTCTTCAATGCAAATGGGATCCGATCGAATTCGCGAAATTGTCAAATCAATGCAAAACTTTTCGCGATCGGACAACAGTAACATGACGCTATGTGATTTGCATGATAGCATTGACAGCACGGTGTTGATTTTACGAAACCGTCTCAATCCTCAAAAAAATCGCCGTGATATTGACATAGTTAAAGACTACGGAAAATTGCCTCTTGTAGAGTGTTATGCCGGACAACTAAATCAAGTATTTATGAATTTGATTAGCAACGCGATCGATGCTTTGGAAGAAGCAGCAGAAGAGAAACCAGATACTTTATTAAAGATATATATCCGCACTGAGCTAGCAGAAAACGATCGAGTGAGAGTGCGGATTGCTGACACTGGATTGGGAATCAGTCCACAGGTAAAAGAACGAATGTTCGAGCAGTTCTTTACAACCAAGAAAATCGGCAAAGGTACTGGTTTAGGATTGTCTATTGTCTACAAAATTTTAGTAGAAAACCACCTAGGAATTTTGCAGTGTGAGTCAGAACCAGGAAAGGGAACCGAGTTTATCATTGAATTGCCAGTTCAACAAACATAATCTGTAAATAAATCCCCAGCAAAAATGCAAATCACCGAATCCATCCATGCCGCCATACTCATCTCTAACCTCGAAAAGTCAGAACATTTTTACACCAACGTATTAGGACTATCAAAACTAGATAGAATCTTAAAGTTTCCCGGTGTTTGGTATCAAGTTGGCAACTTCCAGATACACCTAATCTTAGCTGCAACAGTTATCCCAGATGCCGTAGATCATGAGAAATTGGGACGCAATCGACATCTGGCATTTTCTGTTGCTAATTTAGAAGCAGCTAAAGAGCAATTAATTGCTCACAATTGCCAGATCCAAATGAGTGCATCAGGTCGATCGGCTTTATTCACCCAAGATCCAGATGGCAATATCATTGAACTCAGCCAGTAAAAGATGAAAATCATCGCCTACAGCTATAGCGAACCTTTGCTAGAATCACCACCTGCGCCGGGATTTTGGGGCGAAGAAGTCGATCGCACCTACCAAGACTTAGGAGGACGACAACAACTACAACTCCTCCTCAAAGACTGCCAAACAGAACCAGTCAAATACCTGTTAATTCAGCGCTTTGAAGAACTCGGCGACACACTACAGGAAGTGTGCGCGCACCTCGCCCAACTCGAAACCCTCGGCATCGAACTAATTGTCACAGACGAAAAACCAACAGAAAACAGAGCAAACTTACTCAAACTTCTAGCAGAAATCCAGCGCAGCCAACACAGCCGCAGCATTCGCAAAGGACACGCCCGCAACCGGATAAAATCCCGTATCCCACCGGGTAAAGCCCCCTACGGCTATCGGCGAGGCAAAGAGCATTACGCGATCGATAAAACCACAGCCCCCACCGTCAAAGACTTTTTTGAACACTTTCTGATCTACGGTTCCTTGCGGGGTTCCGTGCGATATTTAGCAAAGAAATACCACAAAAAAATCTCTGTCAGTACCGGCCGCCGCTGGTTAACAAATCCCGCCTACCGAGGCGATTTAGAATATCAAAACGGTCAAGTAATTCCTAATACTCACGTCCCGATTATTTCCAGAGAAGAAGCCGCCCAAATAGACCGATTGCTACGCCGTAACCGCCGCCTGCCTCCCCGCACCGCCAGCGCCCCCCGTTCCCTAGCAGGTTTAGCAATTTGTGCCGAATGTCGATCGCCCATGACAGTCGCAAAAGTCACCGCCTACCGCAAAGACAGAGAATACCTTTATTTGCGACCAATTAACTGTCCCAAACAGCCTAAATGTAGCGGTCTTGACTACGACGAAGTATTACAATTAACCATAGCAGGAGTTTGTCAGAATTTGCCGGATGCCGTTGCTGGGTTGAAAATTCCAGATATGAATGGAATTAAAGCAGGCATCGGAAAGGCGATCGAATTTAAAACACAAATTATCAATCAACTACCAGCGCTGATTGAAAATGGTATTTTAGACACAGAAACTGCCGAATTTAGAGCGTACAAAATTCGCACAGAAATGGCAGAATTGCAAAGCAAACTTGCACAATTACCGCCAGTGAATTTGCGAGAAACTGCTCAAACTGTTTCTATTCCCCAATTTTGGTTAGACTTATCAGAATCGGAACGCAGGTTCTACTTTCGAGAATTTATCGATCGCATTGAGATAGTCCGGGAAAATGCAACTTTTAAATTACAAATAATCTTCATTTTTTAATGCTTTTTATTAACCACAGAGACCCCAGATATCGCAGTTATAGCAACCGCCAAGGTGCTTAGGATACCTCTGGTAACTGAGCGTACACTGAGCGTAGTCGAAGTGTCCATATAGCCTTGGCGACTGCTATATATCAATTCCGGTAACACCGGAATGATCTAGAGGAGACGGCACTGCCGTGTCCCTACCCAAAATAATATTGTAGGGACACGGCAATGCCCATTGGTGTCAACTTAAGGTACAACCAATAGTCCGGCAGGGGTTGAAACCCCTGCCTCAAAGCTAAAGTCCTCTAAAAGAGGACTAATGAGTTGAGATTCTTCTGATGACTAACGGATTTGGCGGGCTGACAGCTTAAGTTGACACCAATGGGCTCTTGGAGTGTCCTCATTTCGGCTAAATGAAATCACTAGCAGTAAGAGTAACGGGTGTACCGTTCAACTTCGCTAACAATTGATTACTACCAGTCACACTAATCAAAGTTTGATTATTGCTAGAAGTAATGCTAAGTTGATTGAAGCTAAAACCGGAAATTAAGCCAATTAAATCTTCACCTTTGCGGAAATCGGTAATCGTATCAGTACCTACACTTTGATTTAGGAAAAATACATCATTTCCCGAACCGCCCGTCAAAGTGTCATCTCCTACATCGCCACTCAGAAAATCGGAACCAGCACCTGCACTCAAAATATCATTACCCTTGCCACCATAAAGTGTATCGTTACCGATGTCGCTACAGATTACATCGTTTTCATTGCCGCCAAATAGCAAGTCATTGCCTTCACCGCCATCGAGACTGTCGTTTTCTTTGCCACCGTAAAGCGTGTCATTTCCAGCTTTACCGAAAAGTAGGTCTGCACCTTCATTGCCAAAGACACTATCATTGCCATTCCCGGCATTAATTGTGTCATTTCCTAAGTTGCCAAGAATATAGTCATCGCCATCTTCACCGAGTAAGATGTCGTCATCTTTGCCGCCAAAAATAGTATCGTTTCCTAATCCGCCAACAACAGTATCTTTGCCGAAATCTCCCCTCAAAAAGTCGTCGCCTTCGCCACCCAAAACAATGTCATTGTCTTTACCACCATAGATAATATCGTTGCCTGAACCACCTTGAAGAAAATCGGTACCTTCATTGCCAAAAATTGAATCGTTATCGGCACCGCCATCAATGTTGTCATTGCCGCCCATGCCGTAGAGGGTGTCATTCCCAGCAAGTCCGTTAATTGACTCATTTGGAGTGCTACCCATGATGAAATCCACAGTGTCAGCACCGTTAAGGGTTTGTTGAGTGGTGCTAGGAATCATCGTAGCAGAGTTGAATTCCGGGGCGGTGGTGCGATCGAATAAACAATCATCTGTACTAGGAGTTGGAGTTGGAGTTGGAGTTGGTATTGGTATGGGAGTTGGTGTGGGAGTTGGAGTTGGTGTGGGAGTTGGCGTGGGAGTTGGCGTGGGAGTTGGTGTTGGTGTTGGTGTTGGTGTTGGTGTTGGTGTTGGCGTGGGAGTTGGTGTTGGTGTTGGCGTGGGAGTTGGTGTTGGCGTGGGAGTTGGAGTCGGAGTTGGCGTGACAGTACCGTTAAATTCGTAGGCACCACTATCAGCAATTATGCTCCCATTACTATCACCATCAATGCGAGTTTGTCCCCTCTCATCAGTGGCTGGTGCCCCAGCAGCAATACCTTGATCAATTGCTGGACTTCCTGCTAGCAACGGCATGACAGAGAAACCGTTAATAGTTTGCAAAACATCCAGTTTAGGGTCAGCAATAGTCACACTATCTGTGACATTAAAATCACTGGGGTCATTAGGGTTTTTGGCTGGCCATTGAAAGTTGCCACCGCCATCACTAAATTTGCTGCTACCAGCATTTTGTTTGATATTCCAAGCATTGCCACCATTATTTGCTGTATTGTTGGCAACAATCGTATTTTTGAGAGTGGTTTCCGAACCACCACCCCAAAATGCCCCACCTTGAAATCCTGCTGAATTTTTAGCAATAGTGCTGTTGACAATGTTAATAGATTCAGAAGTGCTTAACATGATTGCACCGCCCAAACCACTTGTGCCGCTGGAATCTTCTGCTTTATTCTCTGCAAAGGTACTGTTGACAATCGTACCAGGGGATTTTTCTCCGACCCATAAAGCACCACCTTGACTCTGTGCTAAATTGTTAGAAAAAGTAGTGTTACTGATTGTGAATTCGCCGTTACCAATTCGTAATCCGCCACCAAAGGAATCGCCATTGGAACTTTTAATTACCTGATTGTTGACGATTGTACTGCCTTCAATAATGATTTTGTCTGGGGGATAGACAAACAGAAACATCCCGCCACCTTGTCCTGCGCCTTTGTTGCCCTCAAAGCGACTGTTCCGAATTGCGATCGTGCCACCGACAGGCCCAGGTGTACTATTTGCGCCGGAAGCATTAGCACCATCGGTGTAAATTGCACCGCCATAACCGCTGGTATTTTGTCCGGTTCCTGCGGTAGAATCGTTATTTAAAAAAGTAGAATTTTCGACGGTTAGGTTGCCTAAAAGGTGGTTAATTGCCCCACCGTTAATGCCTTTGTTGTTGGTAAAAGTAGAGCCTTTGACAGTGAGAGAACCTCCACTTTTTGTGGTGATCGCACCGCCACCTCGTTCACTGTTAGCCGATCGCCCATCGTTGCCAGTAAAGGTAGTGTTGAGCACATTAGTGGTACTCTGGAAACCCGCGTAAATGCCACCAGCGTAACCAGCGACGTTATTATTGACTTGGCAATTTTCTAAATTTAAAGTGCTGTTACCGCCAGTTTGAATGCCACCACCTGCGCTTGTCACCTCATTATTCGGATCGGTTCCAGAAGCTTTACCGTTGGCAACAATCAGGTTTTTTAGAGTAACATTGGTCGAACCTTCTGTGAGGATCACTCGCGAAGCATTGTTGCCACTAATGGTTAAATTAGCAGCACCACTTGCATCGATTGTCAAGCTTTTGTTAATCAGAAGTTGACCAGAACTGAGAGTAATTGTTTGGCCAGCAAGACTGGAGGCAAAGTTAATTGTATCACCGGCTGCTGCGGAGGCGATCGCACTTCTCAAGGAACCAGCCCCGCTATCATTACTGTTGGTAACGGTAATCGTGGCTAAAGTCCCTCGATAATCTGCCATTACCTCTGGATTTAGAGCTGATGATGCTTCAATATTGCCTTTGGTAAACTCCAAATTCCAGTTACCACCGCGGCCAGTGCGATCGGTTGATGCTGCAATATCAGCCCCTGTTAAGTCCGAAAGGCGATCGACAAAATCACTCCCCGCACCCGCCGCCACATCACAACCATAAAGCATGATATCAGCTTGGTCAGTCAAGGCATTCCGCCACTCTTGCAACTGACCTTGATATTCTGATAAATTACCCGAATTTAAAGTAGTAGAACCTAACTGCAAGCTACCAGAATTGCCGTGAGAAAAGATGTGAACTTGGTCTACAGTTTCGCCAGCAGAAGCAATTTCTTGTAATTTAGCACTAATTTGCTGAATGCCGTTGCTATTTTTATCTAATATAATTGTCTCAGCACCGGGAAGCACCCCGTTTGCCAGAGTTTGATAATCATCTAATTCCGAATCAATGAAAATAATCGACTTAGAACGAGAATTGTGTAGAACAGATTGGGAAGTAATACTGGTAAGATTGGAACTCATTTTGCATACCTATGAGAATGTTTGCTTTTAGCTGGCAGATGCAACAATGAAATCAATTCTGTTTGCAACGTTAGGTGATTGTCAACAATTAACGGTTCACAGCAAATTGCAGTTTTATAGGTACTATCATTATCCCCGTAGGGACACTCAAGCGTGCCCATTGGTGTCAACTTAAGGTAAAACCCATAGTCCGGCAAGGGTTGAAACCCCTGCCTCAAAGCGCAAGTCCTCTCAAAGAGGACTGAAGAACTCCTGCCGTCCTCTTTGAGAGGAATGACCAACGAACACGGGGCGGGCTTTCAGGCTTAAGTTGACACCAATGGGCACGCTTGAGTGTCCCTACAAGAACTATTTACCTCACAGACATGAAAAGTGCTGTAACTGTCAACAGTTAACTGTTAGATTGTTACTTGAGTAAAATCGCTAGAGGTGAGAGTATTTGGTGCAAAACCATTCAGCTTCGCCAACAATTGATTACTACCAGTCACACTAATCAAAGTTTGATTATTGCTCGAAGTAATGCTGAGTTGATTGAAACTCAAACCGGAAGTCAACCCAATTAAATCATCGCCCTTACGGAAATCAGTGATTGTATCGCTGCCTCCACTTTGAGTCAGCAAGAATACATCATTTCCCGAACCACCGGTTAAAGTGTCATCCCCAACATCGCCGGAAAGGAAATCGTTGCCAGCATTGCCGAAGAGGCTATCATTGCCTTTACCGCCGTAAAGCGAATCGTTGCCCGTGTAACCTTCGAGCAAATCATTTTCGTTGCCACCGAATAGCAAATCATTGCCATCACCACCAGCGAGACTGTCGTTGTCTTTACCGCCGTAAAGCGTGTCATTTCCAGTTTTACCAAAAAGCAGGTCGGCATCCTCATTTCCAAACACAATATCGTTGCCGTTGCCACCATTAATTGTGTCTTTTCCTAAGTTGCCAGAAATGTAGTCGTCGCCGTCTTCGCCCAGCAAGATATCGTCATCTTTGCCACCGAAAATCGTATCGTTACCAACACCGCCAGCAACAGTATCCTTGCCAAAATCTCCCCTTAATAAGTCGTTGCCATCTCCGCCAACAATAGTATCGTTATCTTTGCCGCCGTAGATGGTATCGTTACCGGCACCGCCTTGGAGAAAATCGGTGCCGTCATTGCCGAACATTGAGTCATTATCGGCACCGCCATCGATGTTGTCGTTGCCACCCATGCCATAGAGGGTATCGTTGCCACCTAGTCCGTTAATTGACTCATTTGGAGCACTACCCATGATCAAATCGGGAACTGCACCGCCGTTGAGGGTTTGTTGGGCGGGATTGGGGGTAATGCTGCCGAGGTTTAGTTCTGGAGCATTTAGGGGATCGATGATGGCATCATCTGTGCCCGGTGTGGGTGTCGGAGTTGGAGTTGGAGTCGGCGCGGGTGTAGGAGTTGGCACCGGTGTCGGTGTGGGAGTTGGAGTCGGCGCGGGTGTAGGAGTTGGCACCGGTGTCGGTGTGGGAGTTGGTGTCGGCGCGGGTGTAGGAGTTGGCACCGGTGTCGGTGTGGGAGTTGGTGTCGGCGCGGGTGTAGGAGTCGGTACCGGTGTGGGTGTGGGAGTTGGAGTCGGTGTGGGAGTTGGAGTCGGTGTGGGAGTTGGAGTCGGTGTTGGTGTGGGTGTCGGTGTCGGTGTGGGAGTTGGTGTCGGTGGGAGAGTGCCACCAAATTCAAAGGAACCGCTGTCTACGATCGCACCTGGGATAGTATCACCATCTTGAGGTCGAGTTACACCGCGTTGATCAGTACCTGGTGCGCCAGCAGCGATACCTTTGTCAATTGCCGGACTTCCTGTTAGCAAAGGCCTAACTAAAGCGCCGTTGATAGTTGCTAGGGGGCCGAGTAAGGGGTCTGCGACTGTCACACTTGTCGTCGCTTTGATATCAGTGCTAATCACAGGCCACTGAAAATTCCCTCCTTGATCGCTATATTGGGCCGTGGTGTGTTGCTCAATTCCCCAAGGGTTTCCTCCGTTAGCCGCTGTATTGTTGGAAAGAATCGTGTTTTTGAGGGTGACATTATTGGCATCGGCGAAGATACCTCCACCAACCCAACCGGCGCTATTATCGGCGATCGTTGTGTTGACAATAGTTGTGGGTGCACCAAGAGTCATTGCACCGCCGAGTTTGTTGAAATCATCAGCAGCAAACGCGGTGGAGTTGCCAGAAAACGTACTGTTAGTAATCGTAGCAGGGGCATTTCGCGTCCACAGGCCACCACCTTGATTATTGGCTTTGTTGCCAGCAAAGCTGGTGTTTGTAATAGTCAATCCCTGGTTGGTGCTGTCGCTCAAAATCGTTGCCCCACCACCATTTCCAGTATCTTCACCGCCGGGGTTGCCTGTTAGCGCCATAATTTCGTTATCTTGGAAGGTGGTGTTTTCCAAAATTACCTTGTCTTGGCTGCCGGTGAACAGATAAGCTGCGCCTCCTTCACCTCGACCTTTATTATTCTGAAATACGCTATTGGTAATCTTGATTGTGCCGGAAGCTTCATTGGGATTGCTAGCTCTGTCTGTGTAAATAGCGCCACCGTTACCCCTTAAACCTGGATTATTTTGGCCTGTTGCGTAAGAGGCTGCACTGGTATCGTTGCCGATGAATCGCGAGTTGTCAATTGTTAACTTGCCTTGAAGGCTGTTAATTGCCCCGCCGTTAATTCCTTTGTTGTTGGTGAAGTCGCTGTTGGTGACTGTAATAGCTTTGAAACTCAAAAAGCCGATCGCACCTGCACCCCGTTCATCATTCGCTGCGGTAGCAACGTTGCCGTTAAATTTACTGTTGCTGACTGTCAGAGTATTGTTGAAATTCCCAAAAATTGCACCGCCACCTTGATCGGCGACGTTGTTGTTGAACTGAACATTATCTACTGTCAGGTTTACTTCGTCGGTTGTGCCGATCGCACCACCTGTCTCAGTAGTTTTACCGTTATTAACGATCAGGTTTTTGACAGTAAAATTGGTAGCGGTAACAACATTTGCATTGACAAAAAAGGCACGGGATGCGTTGTTACCGCTGAGGGTTAAACCACTTGCAGCAGCGCCATCAATGGTAATGTTTTTGCCAACGGGAATTTCCAGTTGACCGCTAGTCAGGGTGATGGTTTGGTTGGCTAAACCGGGAGCGAAGGTAATGGTATCGCCAGCGGCGGCCGAGGCGATCGCAGCTCTCAGAGAACCTGCTCCACTATCGCTATTATTGGTAACGACGATATTAGCTAAATCACCTTGGTAATTTGCCATCACATCGGCGCTCAAGGCTAAGGGTGATTCAATCTCGCCCTTAGCAAATTCTAGGTTCCAATCGCCGTTGATACCTGTTAAATTGGTGGATGCAGCAACATCTGCTCCGGTTAATTCAGAAATGCGATCGACGAAATTAGCACCTGTACCCGATGCTACATCACAGCCGTAAAGCATGATGTCTGCTTTTTCTGATAGTCCGTTGTGCCACTTTTCCAACTGGCTTTTGTATTGCTCGATGTTGTCTGAACTCAGAGTAGTGTTGCCGAGTTGCAGATTGCCAGAATTACCGTGGGAAATGATGTGAACAGAATCGATCGCCCCGTTGGTAGAGGAGTAGTTTTCAATTTCTGAGGTGATTTGTTCGATGCCGCTTTTATTGCGATCGAGTATCACCACCTGCTGTCCTGGCAACACTCCTGCCGCAATGGACTCATAGTCTTCCACCCCAGAGTCAATGAATACTAAGGAACGCGGGGGCAGTTTTTCCAGTGAAGATTGTGAATTAGCTTGAGCGAACGTAGAATTCATGTTTAATACTCCATCAAGGTCGTTATTGGTAAATACACCCCAGGAGTAATTTTATCAGCTTTGTTTGATTGCATCCTAACATCTAATTTTAATTATGTGCAATAGGTAAACTCCTTTTTTTAGTTTGTTTTTATCCGGATTTCTGATTTTACCCTTGTACTTACACGCAATTATTGTGGCAAATCTTGGCTATTTAAATGATATAAATCCCCTAATATATACCAATATATAATTTACCATACTCACGAAATACACTTCGTAAACCCGGTAAATTAGGCAAAAATAAGTTGATATTTAAGTCCTGGTTTTTCTTTGTTGCCACTCAGGAAATATAGTGATTAATAGCAAATAATAGAAGTGTCACCTATTTCTGCTGGCTCTGCATCCGCGATCGCACGGAATTTATGTTCTCCGTAATTTCACTGATATCAATTCCGGTGGCACCGGAATGATCTAGAGGACACGGCAGTGCGGTGTCCCTACCGTGATTAATTGTAGGGACACGGCAGTGCCCAAGGAGTGTCAACTTAAGGTTCATATCGTTTCCGGTTGCATCGGAATGATTTAACCGCGAAGGCGCAAAGGACACGAAGGAAGAGAAGAGAGAGATTGATACAGGACGATGAAGAGAGGATTTGATATCATTCCACAGTCCTAAGCGGGGTTTAAACCCCTGTCTAATAGAAGACAGTCCTCTCAAAGAGGACTCAAGAACTCATCAGTCCTCTTTGAGAGGACTTGCGCTTTGAGGCAGGGGTTGAGACTTCTGTCGGACTCGCGGGCTCACTAACGGACACGGGGCGGGCTGACAGCTTAAGTTGACACCTATGGGCAGTGCCGTCTCCTAATTTCTTCTTGAGATCAAGAATCTGTAGTAGAAGGCGGTTTCTTACCTGCATTGCGAATATTGATAATCTTGCTCAGCACATCAAACCAAAAAACCGCTCCCATAGAAATAGCCAAGCCACTCAATACCCAACCGAAAAATTTTCTCACAAAAGCGGGCCACAATATATTTCCCTGGGAATCTATTTCTACTCTGTTAGGTTCACTCCAGCCAAAAGGTACTGCTAAATTATCCAAAGCTAGACCAACTTCATTTTGAATTTTTGTGATACTTGGTAAATTATCTAATTTAGTTGGAGCATTTTTTTCTACTAACTTCTGAGCATACAAATTCACCGTCGATCGCAACATCGAATCCTTCGACAACCTACTAATGATATTGATAGTATCAGCATTCGCACCGATCGCGATCGCAGTACCCAGCAAAATTGCCACCCCCCTAGAATTCCGCTTATAAACCCCCGAAGCACGTTCCATACTGCGATCGAACCAAACCTCAATTTCCCGCTGAAACCGATCCAACTGCTCCTGACCATCTCCGCCACCTTTTTCAGCCCGCTGTGCTAAAATATAAAGACTATTTTTCAGAGATTCTGGCATACTATCAACAGTTGCTTGAATTTGCTGATAAATCGGACTGTCCTGCTTCTCCTCCAAAATTTCTGTGACAGTCTCCTCAGTTTTCCTGACTTTCCTAATCGTATTTAAAACATTACTCAAACTCGGTTCCAGTTGTTTTCGCAGTGCCGCCCGTTCAAACTCACTATCAAAATTAGCTTTAATAAATCCCATTTGCCGCTGAAATTCTCTCCCTTCCAGCTCAGTTTCTGGCAAATAAACCTGAGAATCATTAATATAAAAACCGAGCTTCTCCGACATCCGATCCAAGCTATTGTTCAAAGTTACAACACCATTTTTATAATCTTCCACAACTCGATTAAACTCCCCAGACAGCCACACAAATTCTTGATCGATAATCGGTTGAGTAGCCACTGACAAATCGAGACCTTCCCCAATAACTTTAATTTGCGTCAACTGTAGATCTTTAAATCTTTCAAATCTAGCTTCAGTGATAGATTTCATCAACTGATTAATTTTCAACGTATCCAAAAGGCTAGTAGAGAAACTTTCGGACGGAATGTAAGAAGGGCCAGTTGATTTATTTCCAAAAACATTTGTACTTCCAGTAATGCGGCGATAAAATGCACCTAAATTGTGTATCAAAGACCGGAATATTTGTGATAGAGGCCCTTTCGCCCCCTGATTCAAATCGTTAATGATCGGGTTGCTATAAATCAAATTTGCTAACTGTCCGACTCGCTGAAATTGAGCCTCATCCTGCACGCCTTCGTTGCCGCCAGCAATCAGCACTTCGATGGACTTTTTTAAATGTCCTGCCCGCCACTGCAACACAGTAGCAATCAATTCTTGAATTTCCGAAGCTAGTAAGCTTAAACTTAGGTAGATAAAAACTAAGCCGATGATAATATCTATGATGACGGGTAAATTCATAAAAAATCCCTGGTCGTAAATAACACTTGTCTAAGTTTACCTTCAGTTTGGGACGCTGATAAATATCTTAAACTTATGTCAGAAATCTTTCCACCGAGCACGGGAAAATACACAAGTCGCCTCAATGACAACTCTACAGACAAACTGTGGATGTGGGCTTTTCTGTTGGCCGCTATACTAATTTTCGGGCTGAATCTGGGCGGCGTGGCGTTGCGGGATTGGGATGAAGGAATTGCAGCCCAGGTGAGTCGCGAAATCTGGGGCGACAAGTTAAATTGGCTTTATCCGACGATCGGCGGAATGCCTTATTTTAACAAGCCTCCCCTGGTACATTGGCTAATCGGTCTGTGTTTTGCCGTTGGTGGTGTCAGCGAATGGACGGCGAGGTTGATACCCGCCATGTTGACGGCCGCTTCAGTGCCCCTGCTTTACGCCATTGGCAGGGAGTTGTTTCTCCGACGGTCGATCGCCATTTTTTCTGCTCTCGTCTATCTAACGCTGCTTCCGGTGGTGCGGCATGGACGTTTGGCGATGTTGGATGGGGCGGTTTTGTGCTTTTTGCTCTTGTCAATGTGGTGTTTGTTGCGATCGCGCCGGGATTTGCGTTACGCTTTGGGCGCGGGTATTGGCTTTGGACTCATTTGCTTGACTAAGGGTGTGATGTTGGGGCTGCTACTAGGCGCGATCGGCTGTTTGTTCCTGCTTTGGGATACTCCACGACTGCTAACTACGGGGTATATTTGGAGTGGATTGGCGATCGGAACATTACCAGTAGCTGCTTGGTATTTTGCCCAATGGGTGCACTACGGTCAAGAATTTATCAACACCAATTTAGTTAGCCAATCTTTCCGGCGAATTGGGGAAACTGTAGGCAATCACAAAGGCCCACCCTGGTATTATCTTCTAGAAATCTTAGAATCAGCTTGGCCCTGGCAGTTATTTTGGTTACAAGGGCTGCGTTTGACATGGGAAAATCGTAGTTTTGCCGGGCCAAAATTAATCATAGTTTGGAGTGGATTTTATCTCTTGGCTATTTCCGTGATGAATACGAAATTGCCTTGGTATATCTTACCAATTTATCCAGTTTTCGCCCTAGCAGTTGGCAGTTATCTCGCCGAAGTTTGGGAGCAAATGGAAGTACGAGCAGAACCAGAAAAAGAGGAAGCAGAAGAACATTTTGATGCAGTATCTTTATTACCTCATCCCGCAATTTTGGGAGTGTTGGCTGTGGTTGCTATTGTCGGCTGCATTTACTTCAGCGGCTTAGTCCCAATTGGGAAATACATTGTGCCGAGGGAGGGAGATTTGCAGTTAATGCTAATATTTGTAGCGTTGACAATGACAATATCGGCTGTATTGCTTCACCGTAAAGACCGACAATTTCTATTAGTTTTAATTTGGGGAACCTACGTGACATTGTTAGTATTTGTCGCCTCAGACAACTGGGTGTGGGAACTAGCCGAAGATTATCCAGTTAAGCCGATCGCCGAAATTGTCCGCACCGGAACTCCGGCTGGTCAACAGGTGTTTACTTCTCACCGTTTACCGCGTCCATCGCTAAACTTTTACAGTGAACGGCAAGTTATTGTAGCAGATGCGGTGACTCTCCAACAGAAATGGCAAACTCTCCCTCAGCCTTATTTTCTGTTAGAAAAACCTGTTTTGAAACATCTAGGTTTACAAAATGCTGAGATTGTAAAAACATTTGATGATTGGATTTTGGTAACACGAAAATAAGCTATCGCGTTTGCCCAAATTACCGTAGGGGCGGGTTCACCAACCATCTTTGCCAATAATTGAGAGAATAAATAAACCCGCCCTGCCCGACAAAAAATCTCGATCGACATCATTTTTCTGCGATCGCCCGCAATTATTGTAGGGGCGGGTTTTACCAACAATAATTGCCACTAATTGAGAGAATAAATAAACCCGCCCCCACTTGGGCGACAAATCCGCATCTATATTCTTTGCATTCGATCGCACATCAAGTTAATCTAGGTTATTGGTTGGGTGGGGGCGGGTTTATCTAGATTGTCTGCTGGCATTAAATATTATTCGTAAAACCCGCCCCTACAATCGCCCTCCGGGGCGGGTTTCACCAACTATCTATATGAGAAACCAACAATATCATAAACCCGCCCCCACTTGGGCGACAAATCCGCATCTATATTCTTTGCATTCGATCGCACATCAAGTTAATCTAGGTTATTGGTAGGATGGGGGCGGGTTTATCTAGATTGTCTGCTGGCATTAAATATTATTCGTAAAACCCGCCCCTACAATCGCCCTCCGGGGCGGGTTTCACCAACCATCTATGGGAGAAACTAACAATCTCAAAAACCCGCCCCCACCACAAATCGGCATCTACATTTTTGAAAGACGATCGCACCCTCAAGTTAATCTGGGCGATCGGCTGGGTGGGGGCGGGTTGATCTAGATTGTCTGCCGGTATTAAATATTATTCGTAAAACCCGCCCCTACCATAGCCCTCCGGGGCGGGTTTCACGAACAATCTATGTGAAACACTAACAATCTCAAAAACCCGCCCCCACCCAACTTGAGGATGCCCAGCGTTTCCATTCAATTAGTTTCCCCAACGAGTGGGGAGTTGCGATGTATCACCCGACATATGGGTGGGTACCGTTTCCATTCAATTAGTTTCCCCAACGAGTGGGGAGGATGGTAGTTTATGTGTACAGGGTATACATAATTACTGTTTCCATTCAATTAGTTTCCCCAACGAGTGGGGAGGATTGGGGATGCGAGGACGGGAAGTTTGAGAAGGTTAAAAAGTTTCCATTCAATTAGTTTCCCCAACGAGTGGGGAGATAATTGAGAAGGAGGAGTATCTACGAAGATGTTTCTCGTTTCCATTCAATTAGTTTCCCCAACGAGTGGGGAGTCTTCATTCAATGGCTAAAAAGTCGAGAATTTTGTTTCCATTCAATTAGTTTCCCCAACGAGTGGGGAGCTATCGTGATAAAGCAATTGATAACTTGCTCAAACAGTTTCCATTCAATTAGTTTCCCCAACGAGTGGGGAGTCTAGCTGCTGCTGGTGGTCTAGGAGTAGCAGGAATGAAGGCTCGTTTCCATTCAATTAGTTTCCCCAACGAGTGGGGAGTTTACCGCGTCAACTTTAGACCCTTATTACTCGTGTTTCCATTCAATTAGTTTCCCCAACGAGTGGGGAGTTCTGGATTTTGATTCTTCTTGTTAATTATTATTTCAAGTTTCCATTCAATTAGTTTCCCCAACGAGTGGGGAGTCAAAATGTCACATCAGTTATTAGACGGCAAAATACATTTAGTTTCCATTCAATTAGTTTCCCCAACGAGTGGGGAGATATCTTAAAGCACCTATCAGCTATGAAAGAAGCCTTAAGGTTTCCATTCAATTAGTTTCCCCAACGAGTGGGGAGATTAAAAAGCCGTTACCATTAGGAGTTAACGAACTACTACCCATGCTGTTTCCATTCAATTAGTTTCCCCAACGAGTGGGGAGCACGTACAGATTGGGCAATTATTGATCAAGCCGCAACCGTTTTAGTTTCCATTCAATTAGTTTCCCCAACGAGTGGGGAGCAGCTATCTTGGCTTGGGTGTCGGCTTCTAGTTTGAGTTTCCATTCAATTAGTTTCCCCAACGAGTGGGGAACAACTCCGTTACCAAGAAAGTTAGTGGTGTTAATCCGTTAGTTTCCATTCAATTAGTTTCCCCAACGAGTGGGGATTTTGTGGGTGGCAGTGGCGATCGAGTCAAAGTTTTTGTTTCCATTCAATTAGTTTCCCCAACGAGTGGGGAGGAGATAGTCAACCCAGAAAACTATCAGAATGAAGACCTTGAGTTTCCATTCAATTAGTTTCCCCAACGAGTGGGGAAAAAAACTAGACTTGACACTGGAAGGAATTAGACCTAACTTGAGTTTCCATTCAATTAGTTTCCCCAACGAGTGGGGAGCTCTAATATGAAAAAAGTAAAAAATAAAATCTTTTAGGTTTCCATTCAATTAGTTTCCCCAACGAGTGGGGTTTTGACAAGTGGATTTTTCCACTTTACAGAATAGAAAGGTTTCCATTCAATTAGTTTCCCCAACGAGTGGGGAGCGCTGAAGAACAAACAGTAACTCCTGACTCAACAGAAGATGACGTTTCCATTCAATTAGTTTCCCCAACGAGTGGGGAAGAGTTGAACTTGTAGACCATGAGATTACTTGGGATGTGGCGTTTCCATTCAATTAGTTTCCCCAACGAGTGGGGATTGTCGAGATACAGAGGATGAGGAGTATTCAATTGCTATTAACGTTTCCATTCAATTAGTTTCCCCAACGAGTGGGGATTTAAAGTAGTAGACAATAGACTAGTCGCTTTAACTCCAGAAGCGTTTCCATTCAATTAGTTTCCCCAACGAGTGGGGAGCAATTTACAGATGTTGTTGCTACTGTACCTATGCTTTTAGTTTCCATTCAATTAGTTTCCCCAACGAGTGGGGAGCTCTATATTAAACCTCATACAGCGCAAGATGTCTAGAGGCTATTTGCGAGGGATAGCAAATTTGCACCTGCAAACCTCCTCGAAGCAGACCCTCGAAATCACTGAAACCCTTACAGGGCAATACATCGAAGGATAGGACGAACTTCTGTCATCACAGCCATTTCTTCCATCCCTCGCGAGTGATATTAGATAATCACCGACCCAGGCAACTCCGTAACAGGCGGGCCCACCCCCCAAGTCTGGACATTACCCAAAGTATGCCCCGACACAGGATAGAACCTAATACTGTCCTCATCTAAATTGATTAACTTTCGGAGTCGCCGCTGGAGTTCTGTAAACTTGGCAGTTGGCAGCACACACTCAAAGGTAGAATATTGCACCCACTTGCCGTAACCTTTGAGTAAGTCATGCACCTTTTGTCTGCGCTTGTCAACCGGAATATCGTAGACAACGATATAAAGCAGCATACTTTATCGAATTTGATAAGGTTGATAAAGCTCAAGAGGATTGTACACAAACTTCTTAAAAGCTTTCACCTGCTGGTTGAGCAAATCCCATTTAGGTTGGCTGTCCCCAGAATTATTAGTAAAATCCTCTTCCATCCGCCGCAAAAATGCTGTCAAAAATTTCTGCCGCCCAGAATCATTCAGAAAACACCCACTATTGGAGAAAACAAAATCTTCGTCAGCTTTGACAATGCTTTTGTTAACCAGATACAGCACCAAAGTATCAATAATTGGTGCCCGAAACTCCTCAATCAAATCCGAAGCCAAAGCCGCATGACGTTCAGTTCCCTGATGCAAACAAGCCGAATAAGGGTCTAAACCTTGCAACTCGATCAAACTCAACAAATGATTCCAGAGAACTTGATAGCCAAAACTCAGCATAGCATTAACCGGATTACCCGGAGGGCGGCGCGACCTACCCACAAACACAAAATCAGGATTGCTCAAACACTCTTCAAAAGCCGCAAAATACTGAGCCGCCCCCGCACCTTCCATCCCCATCAACTTCTCAATAGTTTCAGCTTCCCCAGCTTTCTTAATTAAATGTTCCAAACAGTTAATCGCAAAAGAAATGACATCAGAAGCTTGTCGGCGCTGCTGTCGCATCAGGATCACCCTGCTGTTTTTCAGCTTAGCCTGCACGATACGTCTGGCTACTTGCAGGCGATCGGCAAAACACAACTGTTGTTGATAGCGAGAAAGTTGTCGGTAGCCCCGTTCGATGGGAAGAATCCGCCCATAACAGTAACCCATGCGCGAAAGATAAGCAATGGGAATATTCCGCCACAGACAAGTTCTAATTGCTTGAGTTGTGACTTGAGACTTACCAAAAATGAGCAGTTGTTCAAGGAGAGGAAGCTGAACTTCACCCAGCACAGATTCCCCTTTTTTGATAACCAGCATTTCTTGGTGCAAGGAAACGTAACAACCAGGCTGAGAAACATAAACGGTACGCATAAGCAATAAAAAACCTGCTTTTTTTCACAATCATCGTAGGGGCGGGTTCACCAACAATAATCGCCACTAATTGATAGGAAAAATAAACCCGCCCCCACCCAACAACAAATCTCAATTTAAATCATCGTAGGGGCGGGTTCACCAACAATAATCGCCACCAATTAATAGGAAGAATAAACCCGCCCCACCCAACAACAAATCTCAATTTAAATCATCGTAGGGGCGGGTTTACCAACAATAATCGCCACTAATTAATAGGAAAAATAAACCCGCCCCCACCCAACAACAAATCTCAATTTAAATCATCGTAGGGGCGGGTTCACCAACAATAATCGCCACTAATTAATAGGAAGAATAAACCCGCCCCGCCTCAACAACAAATCTCAATTTAAATCATCGTAGGGGCGGGTTCACCAACAATAATCGCCACTAATTAATAGGAAAAATAAACCCGCCTCACCCAACAACAAATCTCAATTTAAATCATCGCAGGGGCGGGTTCACCAACAATAATCGCCACTAATTGAGAGAAAGAATAAACCCGCCCCCACCCAACAACAAATCTCAATCTACATTCTTTGCGTCCTATATAAATCAATGTTGATGCAGGTTATTAGTTGTGTGGGTGCGGGTTTATGCAGATGGTTGGTGAGTTTCAAATATTGTTGGTGAACCCGCCCCTACAGCATTTGGATGGAGATAGATAAATTTATTTCCGTTCTAAATTTTGCGAATCCCGTGGGATAATTTGCGATGATTTCAAGTCAGAATCTAAGGAATTAGGGATTTCTTTGGCGCGAGAAGGCTGGAGGTAGCGAACGATTTGGTCAGCGATGGTGGATGCGAAAAAAGTGGCTACTGTCACTAAAAATGTGTTAGAAATTACGGCGGCTAATCCCAGGGGTGCGATGAGGAGGATGATGAGAGTGATGGTGCCATTGACGGCGGCTAGGGAGAAGTTGCGGATTGTGGATGCGCGAGATGTGATGTACATAGTTGTGTTATTTTGGGTTGAATATGGATGGTCAAGTTTGGTTGTAGATAGTGGTTGAAGGTGAAATGTTTTAGTTAAGTTTGTGAGGCGATCGGGGGGTTAAAACCTAGGCTCAAAGTCCGCCAGGGGTTAAAAACCCCTGGCTCAAAGCTCAAGTCCTCTCAAAGAGGACTGGGGAGTTTATGAGTAAGATTGTGCAGTCAGTTTCAACTGACTTTTGCTATGAGACGGGGGTTTTTAACCCCCGGCGGATCGGTGAAAGAGTGGTAGATTTATTGGTGGGCGATCGCTTTTAGGTTTGGAGTTCGTAATGAACCGACTCCCACTTATCTGCGATTAACTCTGCAAAACCTCTGTTAATAAATTACAAATTTTACTGTTGATAACATTAAAGGGATTATTATCCGGTACTGATGTTTTTAGACGCAAAATATCCCGCAAAGATTTAATGATTTTTCCTCCATCTTCTAGTTCCGAAACCCCTTCAAAACTGTGGACGCAACGATTCCGCTGTTCGCAATATTTGTTTAATTCTTCGAGGGGTTTCAATAAGTGATCAAACTCCGGTTGATAGTATTCTAAAATTGCAATCTGCACCGGACGGTTGGGAAACCCTTCTAAATTATTAAATTTTCTACCATTGGGCAGGGTATATTTTTTCAGAAATTTGTAAAGTCTTCCAGCATCTACTTGTTTAATTTTGTTCCAAAAGCCTTGAGTTTGTGTATAACTTTCTGGCCATTCTAATCCCAGCTTATTTTCTACTAAAAAGCGGAGAAATCCCTCTTGAAATCTGAACACATCCACCAAAAAGTCTGCATATTGCTGATTTTTTAGTTTGATTATAGCTTTGAAATAAACTTCTTTGAACAGGGCTATTCTATTTTTTTCCCGCAGACTGCTGATTTCTGAAATAAATTCCGGTTCGACAATATCAGCAAAAGGCTGGATGGCGTTGAAAGCGCGGTTAAAGTCAAAAGCGATGCGGTACTGACCGTACTCAAGCAAAGCAATAATGAGATTGGTGGAGAGATTGCTACCTTCGAGAGTGACTAAAGCGCCACTATAATTATAATCTTCAATTTGTTTCTTGACAACCTTGGAATCAAATTCATTTTTCAAAGTATCGACATTAGTTAGAAAAACGCGAGACTGTTCGGGGTTCTTTTTATCAGGATTTCGCACCTGCCAAACCGAACTATGACGAGCATATCCAGCAGCTTGTAAAAGGCTCCAGGAAGTTTTCATCACAGGCGTTCCAGAGGAGGCATTAAATTCCAAGCGGTCTTGTTTACTCAAGTATGGCTTTGCTTTTTCTAAACCTTTGCGAGCTTCTTGAACTGCTAATAAGAGACTGACTGGATCTTTAGAAAGTTCTGCACCGACGGGGACTAATTCGATGCTTTCTTCTGGAAGATTAAAATCTTTGCCTTGCAGCCAATGTTTGGTATCGCTAGCTTTTTCCAGCATATCTTCAGTGTGAAGGAGAATGACGCGGCGAAGGTTGTAGTTTTGGTGGAGAAGGTGTCGGATCAGGGTGACTATGGAACCTTGTTCGTTGTTCTTTTCGGAGTAGGGGTCTTGGCTGCCGACGAAGGAGAGGACGATGCTGCTTGCCATTGTTGTTACCTTGATGATTTGTGGGAAGTTTTAGGGAGAAAGTTGAGTTGGTAAGGTGCGCTGGGGCGCACCCTACGGGAAAAGAAATTAGGAACTCGGTGGTTCAACGCCAAATAAATTAATGGCATCTGAAATTTTGGCTAAGTCTTTAAGAAAGTTAGTGCGAAGATGAGTTGACAGGGGAGTTTGTCCGCCCATAAACAGACAGACAACCTCTTGACATTTGCTTCCTACGCTTCTATTGGAAACATTAACCCGCTTGATACTTGCCCAAGAACAGTGAGCAGTTCCATTACCTGCATCGCCACCTACATCACTCTTTCTTTTGTATTTCGGTTGGTAAATTAAATTCATGCCACCACCGCGAGTCTTTACGGGATTGGTAATACTCCATTCCTGGTTTTCTTTGTCTACAGGCTCTTCATCGGGGTCGGGCAGAATATAAACAGCACAAGTTGTTGGTGAAAAAACTTCTGCTTTGGGATTTTGACCCTGACTAAATCTGTTTGGCCATTGAAGTTGAACGGCATTCAGCCAATCCTGATAAGTTTTTGTCCAAGCTGACTGATTCAAACCTAAGCCGTAAAGCTTGTTTTGCATTCTTTGAGTATCGGGATTTTTGACTTGGTGAGTTAAGCTTAAATAAGTGCCTCTCGCAGCATCTCTGCCGTTGTTCATGACAAAGATATGCAAGGGCCTGCGCCATCCTCTGCCAACACCGCCTACCATAACTGCAAATCGAATTACGGGCAGAATAATCTTGCTCAAGATATCTTTGGGTGCGCTAATTTGTAACTTCCCTTTCCAAGTGTAAAAATCAGGTTGGTTGTTAGATCTCTCGCCCCAAATTTCCCCTTTAATCATTTGGATTTTAACGCACCCTTTGGAACTATCAGGTTCCAAAACTCCGAACAATTCACCTAATGTTTTTTTGGCATTAGTTTCTGACATTACTCCTAGCAAAAATCGCAAAACCCACGATCGCAACCACCCGCGCCAGTGAGAAGGGCGCAATTCAACTTCACCGCTATGACCTGGACGGGGAGAATCAGCACCGTAGCATCCCTGACTGTAAAGGGTAAAATCAAATGTTTTGCCAGCATAGTTGGGGTCAAGAGTTGGTTTGGAAATGTCAAGAGATCCGATCGCGCCATAACCCGAAGCAGTCCGACTTCCCACACCGTAAAGCGTTAAAGCTTGCTGCACCCATCCCCAAACTTCTGCCACTTCCGCAGCATTTGCTCTGCCCGGAATACCTCGAATAGCAACAGTTAGCTCGATCGCATTTTCTCCATCACCCAAGGCATAAAATGACAGCGGAGTGCTTTGTCCTTCGTGAAAAACTTGAAATGGTTCT
Source organism: Oscillatoriales cyanobacterium (assembly GCA_004294385.1). GTDB lineage: Bacteria > Cyanobacteriota > Cyanobacteriia > Cyanobacteriales > Microcoleaceae > Microcoleus. The sequence continues at coordinate 37,893 of REAP01000021.1, forward strand.
TGAGGATTGACGATATCAAGAGTTAGTTTAGTCGGCTCTTTTGGCCAAGCATCCAGAAATTCAATTTTGCCAGCGCTAATAGTATTGTCCTGTTGATAGCCCAACAATTCGCGCATTCTCTGTTGAATTTCTGGGCGCTGTTTTGCCCACGATCGCACTAACCCGCGAATCCCCGAACCTGGAATATAGCCATTGAGCGGTAGTGTAGGCAACTCTTGCAAATTTTCCCCCACATTTCGCTTATCTTCCGGCCTTCCATGATTCGGACGCCACGCGCCGCATGGTTCACCCGCAGAGACGATTGTTTCTCCGTCTGGATGGGGGAAAGAACCGACTTTAGCCCGCCATTGAACGGTAAATGTGCCTATTTGAAATAAATCAGAGTTACCTCTAGCTTGATGCTGTTTTTGCAGCAGTTGAATTAACTGATTTCCAGCGTACATTTATTCCCCCTTTGTGTAAGCTCTTGCCCAAAAATTCCACTGTTCAGCTAATATCAGAGACTTGCGCCAAGTTGCCATATACTCCGCTGGGTTTTGCCTAGCCATTGTTGCTACTGTTTCCATCAACTCGCGGCGCTCTAAAGCATTGCTGGCATTTGTTGTCCCCAACATTTGCCCTAAAAGCAACCCCCAAACTGGCACTGTTCGCTTGCGAGTTTCATTATTTTCTTGAGAGTTGGATTGATTCAAGTAGCCAACAGCAGAGAGCAATCCAAAGACTCGCAAGTGCTGCGACAGCCGCAAGACAGCATTCAAGTCTTCTTTTTCAATATTGGCTTTAGTCGCAGCTTTCAAGTATTCTTGAATGTGCTGATGAGCAGTTAAACTCATTTGTTCTGGCTGAACCGCTGAACTGTTTCCTAAATTTTGCGGACTAGGTATTACTGGATTCTGGTTGACAACCGGGTGAGAATTCCTTTGAGCATTAGGCAATTTTTCCTGAGCGGTACTTTCAGAAATATTCGCTGGTTTTGGGCCTTGAGGAAATTGAGGTGGTCTATTTTTTTTACTCATGATTAACTCCCTACAGCCGTAGCATTTTTATTGGATTGTTCGGATGATTGAATTGCTTTTGGTGCGGCGCTATCGGCTACCCAACTTTGCACCCAGCCGCGACCTACATTAGCTTGACCACCAACTTGAATTAATCCCTCGATCGCATTCTTTAAGAGATTGTGCTGGTCTAGCGTTACCGGATTGTTTTTGAGTAAGCTATAACCCCACGAGTAATACAACATGGTGTCTCGCGGAATACAAACATCTGTCCAAAATACCTCAGCAGAACCCTCGGAACCTGCACCGCTGTTTCCTTCTTGAATTTTGTTGCGAATCTGCGTCCACAAACAGTGTTCCATCAAGACTTGAAAATCAGCATCAGGCAAAACTATGCAGCTTTTTTCCCATGTGGATTTAACTGAGCTTTTTAATGCGTCAGGCCAATTTCCAGCAAGGGCGATCGCCTTTTTTTGCTCTTCACTAAAGCTAGCAACTTGTAATTGAGCATCAGCAACCATATAGTTTCCGGGCTGAGTGCCAACTGGATGATTAGGAAATATTACACCAGGTAACTTGGCAATCAAAGCATGATCGCGAATTAAAGAATGGCAACTTACCCAAGTAAAAACATCTCGATTTCCGCTTGCCATTGTTCGCATGGGAACCCACAACAAACGAGCATCGCCAAACCAAACTTGATGTACTCCCATTTGTCCATCCCCATTCAATTCTTTACCAAATAGGGCATTAGCATCATTTGGGTTCAATTGGGTTACTTCATCTCTGAGACTTCCTCGCAATGAGGAACCAGGAATGTATGGAAAGTTAGTGTGAACTTCGCGGGCAATTTCTAAAATATTGCCCAAATCGCCTTCGCCACCACAGTGAATGGGAGCAAGACTGTACAAATATCCAATCCGAAAGTCTGTCATTATTTTTGTTCCTTGTAATTAATCCACAACAATTCCGAGTAACCTAACTGCCGCCAAACTTTTATTTTATGCGGTTCCCCCTTTTTATTCAAACCAGGATTATCCTGAAACAACTCTTTAGGTTGACTCAAGTAATACAAACTACCGGGCCGCGCGGCAAACACTTGGGGTGCTGGAATACTTTTTTCTCCATCATCTTTGTCTCGAATGCGACAGTTGATTGGCAGTGCGCTGGCTGTTGAAACGCTGACTAATAGCCCAATTGTTTGATTGCTATTAACTGCATGAGCTAATTTCCATTCCGACGGCCAAGCACTGCATATAGAGAGACGTTTATCTTTGCTGTCGCGGCGTTCAAACACTCCAGGCGTTACGAGATAGGCAATTGATTTGCCACCTTTGCTGAAGTTTTCCTGAGATAAGTCTTGCAGTTTTTGCCATTGGTTATCTAAGGCTTCTACCCGCTGCAAAATGGCGCGGTGTCCTTCACCACCTAGTTGAATTATCGCTGGTGTTTTAATGGTTTGATCGAGGGCGATCGCCAAACTCCAACCTTCCTTTAGACGAATGGCATTTTCGACAAAATACCCGTCAGCGTCTTTGACTTGCCGCGTGCCTTCTTGAAGGGCGTTGTGCGATCGAGTTTCAACTAACCAAGGTTCAAGTTCTGTTTTTGTTTTGTCTTCTGTCAGCCAGTCACCTCTGTTAATTTTACCAGACTCTAGATAGTTTTGTACAGTAGTAAATGGCAAATATTCCCTGAATTTATAATCGCCAATTTCTGCGTCTTTACCTTCATCCTCTTTGTTGCGATCCGAAGGTTTCACCAAAGGACAAGGCTGTTGTTTATCCCACAATACTTGTTCTTTTAAATGATGGTTGTTATCCCACTCTAAAGGCACGAGGGGAATTGAACCGACAAACCCGATGGGACGAGAGAAATAAAGGGTTTCATCTCGACACAAAAACGGGCCAGTAATTTGCAAATCTATCTTGTCTCCTAGCAGTTTCCGCAAAGCCCCAGCAATGGTATGTCCGTTGGGAGGAAAAGTGCTACTTGCCCAGGCTCTTTCTCCTGGCGTGAAGGGTTTGGCATCCCTGAATAATAGCACGTCAAGAGGGGTAATTGTGTACCAATTCATTGACTTTTACCTCCTAGTTTGATGTCGATGTCGCGGTTGCGAATGAGAAAGGCGGCGAGTTTCAGCCAGTTGTTTATTTGCCGATCGCACTCTTTACCAGATTCAGTTTTCAGCCATAATCCTTGCAAAAACTGTGTCAACAATTTTTGCAATTCTTCCCGCATTAATTTATCGTCTTTCAAAGCTTCTCGGCGACTGCAAAAAGCATTTGTCCACGGTTCAATTGCCTCAAAAATCGGTGCTGGATGTTGACTCCAGATAGTCGCAGCTTGCTCAAAAATTGCGCTGTCTAAATCGGGAATAGCAATCAATTCTTGCCATTGATGGAACACATCAAACTTACAGGTAGCTTTCAAAATGTTGCCATTACCGTAGAGAATGCGAACTTGCACTGCATCCTTTTGTTTGCCATCAGGTGATTTATGTTTTTTGGCTCCTTCTTCTTTTCCTTCTGCTTTCCACAAATTTTCCAAAGCGATCGCCATCGGCACGGAATGGTGAGCAAGAACAACGCCAAAACTAATCGTTGCCTTGTGTCCCATTGTAAATAAGGGACGTTCAGATAAATTATCCGGCAACTTTTCGCCATTCCACCGCCAGTAATCTCCCTCACTAATAAACTCATTTTTGGGGTCATTAACACCTTTAAAACATTGGCGAATATCCCACAGCCACTTATCCCATTCCCAGAGATTTGTATAGGCCAAAACATCATCGCCACCGCCATAAATTAGCCGTCCAGCGTAGCGCTGTTCAGTGAGATAAGGAACTAATTGATTTGAGAAATCTAACAAAGCCCGACTCAAAGCGCTGTGAGTAGAAGGCCCCATGCGTTTTTTCTCTTTAATAAAGTCTTGCAGTAACTTCGGTAATTTATCTGGCAATTTTTCTATTTTCGGCTTTAAAGCATCTGGGAGATACTGACTGTAAGGTTCTAGAGGTTCACCCTTAAGCCAACTGCTCATTCCGTCTCCATCTCCCGCCGCTAATACATACCAGTCAGTGGGATTATTTCCTGCTGAAAAATGTTGACCGATAAAGTCGCGTAACCGCTTTGATTCCTCTGTGATTTTCCCCTGTTTATCTTTCTTAGTTAATAGTTGACCTTGATGGTTTGATTGAGGGCAAAAATCTTCCATCAACCAACCAGGATTCAACAAACGCGGATTCAACAAATTTCGATGATTTGCGGCAATCCAAGGAATGCCCCAAGATTGGTTAGCGGCATTGTTGGCCCAAGGAAAGTGCTGTTGAATGCGATCGCAAATACGGCCATAGTCTTCAATAGCTTCTCCATTTGTTCGCAGCCAACCAGCTACACCGGAACTCAAATCGGGATAAAATAAGTCCAGGCGAATCTGCTGTTGTGGAGAAAGAGCTTTATCCCGGTTTGCTGAAGGCTTGGGAAACAAAACATTAGTCAGAATTCGATATAAACCGCGCTTGACGACTTCAGCGGCATTTAGTTCTTCAATTCCATCAAATAAACCCGCTTGATTTTCCCATAACTTAGCAGTTTCACCTTCTGTAATCCAGTCGCCGCCAGAATGAACAACTGGCCCGATTCCAGAAACAGTTGAACGCGGCCCAAAAGCAGTGGGAATTTCCCAAGTACGAGCGTTTTTAATCGCATTCAGGGAAAAGCGGGTTTGGTCGAAAATACTCCCCCACCAAGAACCGACGTTGAGGTTGGGTTGGCGGCTTTTGTACTTAGTTGCGGTAGAATAGCGATCGCCCCAATCTTCCTTCAACACCAACTCATAAATTGCCTTGAGAAATTCTGACTCTGATTTAACAAGTAAATCATCTTTCGGACGGGCAGCTTTATTTTGGTCTTCCTGCCACTTTTTATACTGTTCTTTGCGGGGGGAATGGTGTAAAGTAGTTTTAATATCACCAATTGGCAAAGCTGTCCAGTAAATTTGCCATTGCGCTTTTAACCAGTCATCCCAGGTGTGATGATTCAGGTTAGGCATCCAGGGTTTTCCCTCATTTTGCAAATCTTTTAACACTTGATTTCCCAACGCCATCCACTCTTCCCGTAAAGTTTGTTCTGCCTGCTGCATGGCACTTTCAACAGGATTTTTTACCTTTACAGTCGTTTGAGAAGCGCCGTTATCTGGCAAAATCATCACTACAACATTGGGAAAACCTGCTGTTAGCAATTGACTGTTAGAAGGCAGTTGAATCCACTCATCAAAATCGGGATATGCCTGCAACAACCACAAGTCAATTAAGGGCTGTTGGTAAAGACAAGGATACAGGAAAGTATCAGGGCCGTATTTCCAGGCGATCGCCCAACAAACCTTGGCAGAAAGATAGTGTAGCAGCCAAGAACCAGCCCAAAAATCACGCATTTTTCGGCTAGCTTTGATGAGTTCCTGTACGGGTGTAAAAGTGAAAGTTGCTACATGAGGGCGAGATTCATAATAGTCTTTATTTTTCCTAGCCCGCTTTTTTGGATAGGCATTTGCATCTTCGGAATAACCGGCTAGGGAACCAGCCAAAGCAGCCGTCATGCTAGTATGACTCCATAGAGAAGCATCGGGAAGGCGAGTTTCTGCGGGCAACAGAGGCAAACAAGGTTCGTTGGGAATTTGTAAATCCCGATCTAAAGCTTTACTTAGTACCTCTGGATAACACCGCCACAACCACCAAAATACTTTTCTAGCATCGGTACAGGTGCGAATGGAATCGGGAATTAAACTGTTTTCTACATCAGTCAGCCACTTGGCGCGACTTTCACCCATTTTATCCAAATTCATTAAATAATCGTGCCATTTCCCCAGTTTTAAGGTTTGCGGTTTTCCTGAAAGTAAATGCCGAATTTGCAAACCATCTGAGTTATAATCAATCGCAGTATTTCCGGGCAATCTGCCAATAGCCGCGCGATCGCTCGCTGAAGATATTAAATCGCATAATCCGATATGCTTCAACCATTGAGTGCTATAGGGACTTTGGGTAAAAGACTTAGATTTAGGAGATACCCATCCAACCATACAAGTGAGAGATTGCCAAGCACCTTCCCTCCCCCTTCCTGAATTGTCGTGCAGTGCTTTCAATGCGGGATCGTGCAGCAAACCCCAAATTTTTGCTTGCCAAAAAGGTGACATTTTTTGTTTTCCTAACTATAGGACTAAGGAAGTGCATTTCTCAACGCAGGGTGCGCCGAAACGCACCTTACCCGTTACTGTTTTTACTATTGGGCTGTTGCAGTTTCAATTCCCCGACTTAACTCAATATACCAGCCGAGCCAGCTCCATGTCTTCAAATTCACAATATTTATCAAATGTACTTCAAAGTACAAAACCACCCAAATAGTCGTTTCCAGCCATTTCTATATTTTTGTGTCAATATTGTCTTTCACTTGACTTTTCAGCGAATCGCCCATCATGGCAAAAAAACCAACCCCTCACCCCTACGCCGACAAACTCACCTTCGATCGCATCATGCTCCTAATTGCCACATTAGTAAACCATCCGGGCATCGGACACTCCGACACCGAAACATCCGACGGAAAATATCACGATGCTTTACTAGAAGTGCAATCTCAATTGCAGAAAATTGCGGCCGAATTCAACATCGAATTTCCCGAAAATTATCCCGCAACTCCCACAATTCGCAAAGACTTAGAAACTTTGCGCCACTATGGAATCCTAGACAAACGAATGTATCGATTCGGCTACTATCTTGGCACCGGCGCAATGAATCGAGAAGAACTCCAAGTCGCTTTTCAAGCCCTAACATCTCAAGCTAAATATCAGGGAAATCCCCAAGCCCGCAGAATTTGTGAAAAACTCACTAAACTGTTGCGGGGATTAGATATCGAACTCAAAGGAAAACTGTTTTATCCCGTTCGTGAACACCTGAATCGTGCGATTATTTACACCGATCCTGTCGAAATGCTCGATCGCCAAGAACATCGAAAAACCCTATTTCACAAACTAGACATCGTAGAAACAGCCATAGTTCAAGGCCAGGCGATCGAACTTTACCGCGAAAAAGATTATTATGGCAAAGGCAATGTCGGTTTCCGGCGAATTTGGCCCCTGCAACTGATTTATCATGACATCGCCTGGTACCTGATTTGCGAATATTGCGACAACGGACACTTGACCGTAGAACGGGTGAATCGCTTTACTGACCACTGCGAAATTATCGATGCAGAAGGGCGTGGTTTAGCTGCACAGCAACAAAGTTTGAAAATAGCTCACAAATTGTTAAAAAATGGTTGGGGGCTGTTCTTGGGCAATCCAGAGCAACAGCAGGCAGAATTGCAGGGTACGCTGAAGTTGGAAAAAGTGAAGGTGCGGTTTTTTGAGAAAGTAGTTGGATTTATTCTAGAGGGCGATCGGCGACATCCGCGACAAAAGATTAAGGAAGGCCCAAGGGATAGTTTTGGCAAGGTGCTTTATGTGGATTATAAGATAGATTTGCCCGATCGCTCTTTGAAGGAATTTAGTCTATGGGTTAACAAATATATGGAAAACGCCCAAGTGCTTTCCCCGCCGAGTTTGGTAGAAAAACACCGACAAGCAGCCAGAGATTTGTGCGATCGATACAGGTTGTAATCACAGATTTCACCAAGCATCCCCAGCTAAAATTCAAGCATACAGAATTTACGCACGGGGGCAGAAACCGGGTTTTTGCGAAAATACTTCGTTAAAACCCGCAGATTCGGAAAAAACCCGGTTTCTTTGATTTACGCGAAATCCTACTAATTAAGATTTTTCCAAAGTCTTGGTCATTTCCCACAGACGATTGAGGGGAAAATAAAGCACCGGAACCCAGAGACTGCTGAGAATCGCAGAAGACAAAGCAACTCGTTGATGATAAACCGAAACTTCCATTAAAGCCCGATCGCCCATCGCCAAAAATTGAATCCCCATCACCGTTTCCGCCAACATCGCCATCCCAAACACAATTAACGCGATCGGAATCGGATCTCTCTCCACAATATCAGCCGGAATCGACCAAGTTTTCAGCAACACAACCGTCAGCACCGCTACAATCACCAGACTCACCGCGTGGCTGGGATAAGCAGCCGTCATCGCATCTTGCAAAAATCCCAAAATCAGCCCCATACTGGCGGCTCCCAAAATTGTGCGTTTCCGCTTAATACTCCAAGCTACCACCCACATTAACACCCAGTTTGGGCCGATTCCCAGCAGTTCCATTCCCGGCATTCGAGTTGGCAAAATCAGCAAACATAGAAGCGCAGAAGTAAATGTGATGCTAAAGTTGAGAAATTGACGCGATCGCGAAGACATCCGAGGTAAAGACTTCATTTCTTCTCTACTCCCCCGATTGGTGCAGAAGTTTTAGCATCAGCAGCCTTTTGCTCTACTTCCTTAGAGTGAGGATAAACCACCGCCCACTCCAGAGCATTGATCGGTGCAGAAAACTCAATCACAGCTTCAGGAGCCGGAGTTTTATTCATATCCACTGAAACCACTTTTCCCACCGGCAAACTAGCAGGAAACAACTGACTGAAAGAAGAAGTTGAAACCACATCCCCAGGTTTAACATTAGGAACATTATCAAAAAATTCCATCACAGCTTGATTTTTGCCTTGACCGCGCAGAAAACCCATATGCCTAGTCCGAGTCACCGCCACGCCTAATTGACTCGTAGGGTCACTGATTAAAAGCACCAAGCTAGTATTAGGAGTAACACTGACCACCCGACCGACCAAACCGCCTGATCCCATCACAGTAAAATCAGGTTTAATCCCATCATTACTGCCCCTAGCCAAAGTTACTTGCTGCCACCAATGGTCAGCGCTGCGACCAATAATCGGAGCTACAACCCCTTTGATTTTATTAGCAGAAACAAAGTTTAACAGCTCTTTTAGTTTCTGATTTTGAGTTTCTAATTCTAATACCTGCGCTTGCAATTCCTGAGTCCGTGCCAAGATTAGCTGTTCTTGCTCAGAGCCATTGGCATGAAACGGGCGAGTCACAAAATTGTAGGCTTCAAAAATTGCCGCACCTTGTGTTTGCCGAACTCCCCAAGCAGCAGTTACAGCTAAACCTAAAAGTGTAATTGGCAATCGCAGATCCCACCATCTACGGAATGTGTTTTTTAGCATAATTTCAAACTTTAAAATTGTTTTGTTAGGATTTTAGAGTTTAGATGGCAGCCGAATTCCTAAATCCAAAATCCCAAATTTGTTAACTACAATTACCGCGACTGCCCGCTAAAAACCCGTTCTAGCATTTTGTTTTCCAATACCCTACCAGCTCCCAAAACCACGCAGCACAGAGGGTCTGCTGCAACGTGAGTCACAATTCCTGTTTCGTGACTGATCAGAGTATCTAAACCTTTCATCAAAGCCCCACCACCAGCAAGCATGATTCCTCTGTCGATAATATCTGCGGCTAATTCCGGGGGCGTGCGCTCCAAAGTACGTTTGACAGCTTCCACAATTACTGAAAGCGGTTCCGACATACTTTCGCGAATTTCAGGGCCTTTAATAGTAACAGTTCGTGGTAGACCAGACAGCAAGTGTAAACCGCGCACTTCCATCACCACCTCGTTATCTTCGGGAGTTGGATATGCTGAACCCACCTGAATTTTAATTTCTTCAGCAGTGCGTTCGCCGATGACCAAATTGTGAACTTTTTTGACGTATTGGATAATCGCCTCGTTGAGTTCGTCGCCGGCAACCCGGACTGACTCGCTGATGACAGTACCCTGCAAACTCAAAACCGCAACTTCCGTCGTACCCCCGCCGATGTCGATAATCATATTACCTGTTGCCTCGCTCACAGGGAGTCCTGCGCCGATCGCAGCAGCTATTGGTTCATCAATTAAGCGAACCTCGCTAGCACCAGCTTGAGTTGCCGCTTCAATCACCGCCCGCCTCTCTACACCCGTGATACCGCTGGGGATGCCAATAATGATCCGAGGCTGGGACAAGGTTTTACCACGAACCCTGCCGATAAAAGTCTTGAGCATGAGCTCCGCCATATCAAAATCGGCAATCACCCCGTCGCGGAGTGGTCGAACTGCTATCACGTTCCCAGGCGTGCGCCCAATCATTTTTTTAGCTTCTTCTCCCACAGCCAGAGGTATTTTCAGGTCTTGGTCGATCGCGACTACAGAAGGTTCTTGGAGAACTATACCTTTGCCAGATACATAAACGAGTGTGTTAGCAGTACCGAGGTCGATACCCATATCGTTTCTAGATAATGAAAATCGATTGAGAAGACCCACTGATTTGTACCCCCCCAAACTAAAATACAATTGTGTGCAATAATGTTGTTACAAAAGTGTAACCGAGGTGGATTCTATTACGTTTTTCATCCTGAGTCTAGTCAAAACTGTACATTGTTGAGCCGAAACTCCCAAATCATCCACAATAAATAGGTTCTGGTAAGTGGGTGTAAGATCAGGATGAAGCTACTATCAGTGCCATTTCCATTGCCATTTCCAGTGATCTTTGGATGTCGGCGTGCAGCTACGAGATTTTAACTACAGTATCGATCGACCACATTCCTGAAAAATCTTATGAGTATTAATGTTGTAACTTTAGTCGGCCGCGTCGGTGGCGACCCGGATGTCAAATATTTTGAGTCAGGTACAGTTGTGTGCAAGTTGACCCTAGCAGTGAGGCGGCGATCGCGCAACCCAGACGAACAAACAGACTGGTTCAATCTGGAAATCTGGGGCAAAACAGCACAGATTGCTGCTGATTATGTTCGCAAAGGCTCTTTAATTGGGGTAACAGGCTCTTTGAAGTTCGATCGCTGGCAGGATCGCAATAGCGGGGCAAATCGCTCCAAGCCCGTAATTAGGGTAGATCAGTTAGATCTGCTCGGTTCCAAACGGGACAACGAGTCAGGTATGTCGCAAAACAACAACAGCGAGTTCTAATTTTTGGCTAATTGAAGTAGTAATATTTGGGAATTGGGTGGGGGCTGGTGACTTCAGAAAAACTAGAAATTGTTCAGGCTGAATACCAAACTGGCAAAATCGCCTTTGAGAGTGGCCGATATGCTCAAGCTGTCAAGAGTTTAGAAACTGCTAGGGGTTTAGTCGATCGCAATTCCCGTCTAGGTGGCGAGGTGCAAATGTGGCTAGTGACAGCCTACGAAGCCTCTGGTAATACAGAAAGCGCGATCGGGCTTTGTCGCCAACTCACCCGCCATCCGCGCCAAGAAACCCGCCAACAAGCAAAACGGCTGCTGTTCATTCTCGAAGCACCAAAACTCAGCATCCCTGACGAATGGATGGTAAAAATTCCCGATCTCACAGCACTAGAAGAAAACGAATCTTCAAGTTTTCAAGTAGGGCCGGGAGTATCCTTTGTCAAGCCGACAATTCCGAAACGAAATGCCATAGACGAACCTGTAGATTTTAGTCAAGTTAATACGCAGGATAATCGATTTATTTGGGTGGCATTAATTGCGATAGCTTTGATTTTAGCTGGCTTGTTTATTAATTATTAAGCAGATGACTAATTATTGTGGAACAGGCATCTTGCCTGTTCAAAACAGGCTTTTATGGAGACAACCCAATGGCTTTTAGCAATTATAAAAGTATCAGCGCCGTCGCCAAGGAATTCTAGATTAATTACCTGCGGGATAACTTCATTATCGAAACAGAATTTGCAGTCAGCGACATTTTTCGGATAATGGGCGAGGATATTGCACGATATTATGTGGATTTGTCCGCAGTACGCAACACAGTCGCGATCGACTTTATATTTGCTGTTTATCAACAAAGTAGCTGATGATTTAACTGAATTACGATTAAAATTTGACCCCAAACTTTTAGAGAGTTTTGAATCATGGTTTAAAGATATTACTCAAGAAAATGAAGAAACTGTTCAATCTTCCGTCAGCCTCGAAACAGCAGCAAGCGCAGGTGCAGAAATCCCGTTTATTTCTAAACAGTAAAGTTTTGGCTGAAGATGTTACTTACGCTGGAGATTTTACAGCGTTTGAAGTCGCCCGACGCGGAGACAGTGAAACGCATTATTTCTGGAGTTCAGCAGATGGCTGGGGATTGATTGATGCACTTCAACTAAAGAAACCGGGTTTTTCGCAGTTTTTCTGTGGTGTATCGATATTCTCGGAAAAAACCCGGTTTCTGGCCACGCATAAAACCGAAGAAACCGGGTTTTTCGCAGTTTTTCTGTGGTGTATCGATATTCTCGGAAAAAACCCGGTTTCTGGCCACACCCAAAATCGCTAAAATAGAACAAAGACCAACCAGAAAGGCGATTATTGTGAGCGATTCCACCATAGAACAGATATTGAAATTGGCATCTGGGCGCGCCGATAGCGCTGAAGTATACTACCTCTCCAGTCAAGACACGCCGATCGAATTTGAGAACAATCGCCTCAAATCCCTCCAAACCAAAGCCCTCCGAGGTGTCGCACTCCGACTGATTCACAACGGCAAAATCGGCTTTGCTAGTTCCACCGATTTAACGCGGATAGACGATTTAGTCGATGCAGCCATTCAAACCGCCGAAATAGGCGATGCCGCCGAATTTGAACTCGCCTCCAACTTCCACCTAACCACCCCGGAAACCACCTACATTCCGCCCACAACCGCTGAATTAGTCGAAAACGGCAAAAACCTCATCGAGCAAGTTCACGCCTACAATCCCGATATTATCGTCGATGTGGGCTTTCACGTCCGCAGCGGCCGCGTCACCATTGCCACGACGCGAGATGTGTATGCCCAAAGAAGCAGCCAAATAGTCAGCGCCACGATCGCAGGCAATTTGGTAGTAGGAGAAGACTTTATGCAAGCATACAGTTATGATGTGGCGCGCGATCGACCGATAGACACCGAAAGCATCCTCCAAAAACTCCTCGAAAAATACCGCAGTGCCGAAAATTCAGCCACCATCAGCAGCGGTTCCTACCCAGTATTATTCACCCCCAATGCCGCCGCCAGCACCCTCGGTAGCCTATTTAATACCATCCTTTCCGGGCAAACCGTCGTTCAAAAATCATCTCCCCTAGCCAACAAAATCGGCGAAACCTTATTTGACGAACGCTTTAGCTTTTTTGAAGATCCAACTTTAGGCCCTTCTGCTTGTCCCTTTGACGACGAAGGTACTCCCACCACCCGGAAAGTCTTGATTGACAAAGGTACTGTCACCGGATTTTACTGGGATCGCAGATGGGCAGCGCGTGGAGGTGTAGAATCTACAGGCAATGGTTTTCGTGGCGGATTGTCTCGCCCAGGCCCGAATTTGACTAACTTTTGCATTTCCCCCGGCAATACTCCTATTCAAGAATTGATTGCTAGCATGGACGAAGGCTTAATAGTAGAGGAGGTTCTAGGTGCCGGTCAATCCAATCAATTAGCTGGCGAATTTTCGGTTAATTTGGCTTTAGGTTATAAAGTAGAAAAAGGCAAAATTGTCGGTCGTGTCAAGAATACAATGGTGGCAGGCAGCATTTTTGAAGCCTTTAAAAATTTGGTAGATTTGAGTAGCGAATCCCAATGGGTAGGCGGCGGGGCATATTTACCTAGTATCTTATTTCAACAGTTGGGTGTGGCCTCTAGGCAATAAACAGTTAACAGTTGAAAGCTACTCGTTACCAGGCTCTGCCTGGTAATGCAGATCGTGAGGCTCCGCCTCGAATTTGCATCAAAGCTTAGGAGGCAGAGCCTCTGGACATGGGTTCCCAGGCAGAGCCTGGGAACCAGTTAAACAGGGAAAAAATAATAATGAAAGAGCAAATTGTCAACAATGAAACTGGGAAAAGGAAAAAGCACTTCTTGTTTCTTTTACCTTTTGTTTTGTGCCTTTTAACTTTAGTGACTGGCTGCGTTCAGTATGATGTCGGAGTCAACTTTGAAAGTCAAACTCGCGGCGAAATTGTGCAGCACATTAAGCTGGGCGAACGGCTGACGAGCTTCAGCAGCGAGATTGTTGGAGATTGGTTGGAGAGTATAGAACGTAGAGTGCGCTCTTTGGATGGGAAAACTAAACGGCTTTCTGAAGGAGAAGTTTTAGTGACTATTCCTTTTAACAATGGCGCAGAGTTAGAGGAAAAATTTAATGAGTTTTACAACCCGGCACAAACCAACAAATCTAGGTTTGCAATCCCACTAGAAACGGATTTGCCGAAGTTTGAGTCTCACTTGAATGTCAAACAGAATAATTTGTTGTTGGTGTTGCGAAATCGGTTGAGTTTGGAGTTGGATTTGCGATCGATTTCTCTGCTTTCTGCTAACGGTGATATGCTGCTGAGTCCTGGGGGACTTTTGGAGTTAGACTTTAGTTTGAACACGCCTTGGGGAGCCGAAAGTATTGAAACTGCCCCTGGTGCGCTGGTTCCCGCAAGCTATGCAGAGGGAAAACAGTTGGTTTGGAAGTTGAAACCGGGAGAAATTAATTATCTAGAGGCTACATTCTGGATTCCCAGTCCGGTAGGAATTGGTACAGTGATTATTGCTTTATTAGTTTTTGCTGGTATTGGTTTGAAATATCAAGTTTTGCCAGCAATTGGTATTGGGGCGAAAACGCCGAAAATCGCCGAAACCTAAAGCAGTTGACGGTTTGGATATTGCAGTTCTATGAATCCAGCTTGGCTCATGGGACTGGAAATAGTAAAGGAGGCGATCGAATATTTCAAATTGACTTCTAGGATACATTGATTAATTGACCTGACTTGATATTATAAAAATAATTTTTTATTTGTAGGTTGGGTTGAGGAATGATATCAATTCTGGTAACATCGGAATGATAGAAACGGAGGACACGGCATTGTCGTTTCCGTACCCGGATAAATTGTAGGGAAACGGCACTGCCCATAGGTGTCAACTTAAGGTACAACCAATAGTCCGACAGGGGTTTCAACCCCTGTCTCAAAGCGCAAGTCCTCTCAAAGAGGACTGAAGAGTTACTTAATGTGTATGGGTTTGACACAAATCGACCGTCAGTTTCAACTGACTTT
>REAP01000190.1 GCA_004294385.1 Oscillatoriales cyanobacterium
TCCACAATACAATTAGCTATTTAGCAACAGGCAAGATGCCTGTTCCACAATACAATTAGCTATTTAGCAACAGGCAAGATGCCTGTTCCACAATACAATCTACTCTTTGTGGAATGGGCATCTTGCCCGTTCTATAATAAAATTCACTCTTTGTGGAATGGGCATCTTGCCCGTTCCAGAATACTATGAATAAACTTACACCTAACTTTACCATGCCGAAAACCACACACCGCATTTGCATCGTCCTAGGAACACGCCCAGAAGCAATTAAACTAGCCCCAGTAATTCAACAGTTCAAAAATTCCCCATCCTTTGACACCCAAGTAATATTAACAGGCCAGCATCGAGAAATGGTCGAGCAAGTCATGCGAATGTTCGACCTAAAAGCCGATCGCGATTTAGCCATTATGCAGCACCAACAAACCTTGACAGACATCACTTGTCGGAGTTTGCAAGGCTTAGAAGATTTGTTCAAAGAATTACAGCCCAAAATTGTCCTAGTACAAGGCGACACCACCACAGCTTTTGCCGCAGCTTTGGCAGCATTTTACCAGAAAATACCCGTAGGTCACGTAGAAGCCGGATTGCGGACAGACGACGTGTTCAATCCTTACCCAGAAGAGGCTAACAGGCGGTTGATATCTCAGCTCACACGGCTGCATTTTGCCCCAACAGAGCTGGCTGCGGAGAATTTAGTGCGATCGGGCGTTTTGGGAGAAATTCACCGCACAGGCAACACAGTAATTGATGCTTTGCTTGGAGTAGCCGAACGCGAACCTGAATGCAATATTCCCAATTTAGATTGGAGTAAATATCGGACTATCCTAGCAACAGTGCACCGCCGCGAAAATTGGGGAGAACCATTACAAGGAATTGCCTGCGCCTTTCTCCAAATTTTAGATCAATTTCCCGACACAGCCTTACTGTTACCACTGCACAAAAATCCCACTGTCCGAGAACCCTTACAAGCTATTTTGGGCGACCATCCCAGAGTTTTTTTAACTGAACCCTTGGATTACACAGAATTGGTAGGAGCGATTCAAAGATGCCATTTAATCCTGACAGATTCTGGCGGTTTGCAAGAAGAAGCACCTAGTTTAGGCAAGCCAGTTTTAGTATTACGAGAAACCACAGAAAGACCAGAAGCAATTTCTGCTGGCACGGCTAAACTTGTTGGTACTGATTCTGATATAATTGCCACAGCAGCCGCTGAATTACTGAATAATTCTGATGCTTATAACGCAATGGCAATGGCAATCAATCCCTTTGGAGACGGTTTGGCGGCATCGCGGATTTTGAAGATTGTTGAAGAGTATTTTAGTTAAAACTGAGATATTCCACCATTGTCAGCAACAGGCTCTCCGGCCTGTTCCACAAAGACTGTATTTTATTGTGGAACAGGCCGGAGAGCCTGTTGCTGACGCAAGATGCCTGTTCCACAAAGACTGTATTTTATTGTGGAAATTGTGGAACAGGCCGGAGAGCCTGTTCATAAAAGGTTAATTGAGAATGGTGCAAGATATCAGATGCTACCGAAATTGATATGAAAGTTAGTCTTAAACACTACAAATTAATTCTCAAGTAGGCATGAGCGGCTGATGTATTGGAATCTCGATCGCAAACTTTGTACCTTCGCCCAGGGTAGAATCACACCAAAGTTTGCCGCCATGCTTTTCTGCCACTATCTGATAGCTAATGGATAAGCCTAATCCTGTCCCCTTACCTACGGGCTTAGTAGTGAAGAAAGGATCGAATAAGTGCGATCGCGATTTCTCTGGAATACCAGTACCATTATCGGCGATCGCAATCTGCACCCAGTCTTGTTCAATTGTGCTAGTCCTAATCCAAATCCGATTCGGTTTGTCAGCAATAGCGTCAAAACTACGTCCTGCATTGCTCTCTTCCAAAGCATCGATCGCATTTGATAGCAAATTCATAAAAACCTGATTCATTTGACCTGCATAGCATTCTACCAATGGTAGATCACCATATTCCCTCACTACCTCAATAGTTGGGCGTTCTGCATTAGCTTTGAGGCGATGTTGCAAAATCATCACAGTGTTATCAATGCCCTGATGCAAATCTACAGGCTTGAAATCCGCTTGATCCAGACGAGAAAAGTTACGCAAAGAAACCACAATATCCCGAATGCGATCGGTGCCCATTTTCATCGACTTCAGAATCTTAGTCAGATCCTCATGTAGGAAGTTTAGATCTACATAATCTAGGTCATCTTGAAGTGATTGAGGCGGGTTAGGATAGTTCTTTTTATAGGCATCCAGTAATCGCAATAAGTCTTCGGTGTATTGATTGATATGAGACAAATTGCCGTGGACAAAGTTGACCGGATTGTTGATTTCGTGGGCTATTCCAGCCACCATTTGCCCTAGTGCCGACATTTTTTCGCTCTGCACCATTTGAGCTTGGGTGCGGTGCAGTTCTTTAAGAGTATTCTCTAATTGTTGCACCTGCTGGCTCAGTTGCCGATCGCGAACCGTAAGCTGTTCTGCCATACTATTAAATCCCTGGGCTAAAAGCCCCACTTCATCTGGACTATCAACCCGAATACAAAAGTCTAAATTGCCTGTGGCTAATTCCTGGGTTGCCTCAGTCAATCCTTGAATGCGACGGCCCAGAGCTTGAGTCATACGGAAACCTCCGATCATCACAACTGCGATCAGGAGACTTCCCAATAGACCAAAGCCACCCACCACAAACCATAAATGCCGTTCTGCTTGCTCTATTTCCTGAGCAGATTTGAGTACAGCAATTTTGAGGGTTGTGCGATCGAAACTTTGTAGCTCAAGTGTTTTAATCAGGTATTCTTGATTAGCAATCCTGAGCTTAGTGGGTAACTGATCTGGCTGGGGAAATTGCCAAGACTTATAGCGGTTAAGTGGCAAAGTAGCCGCCGTCACCGTCTCGCCCTCAAAAGCCACCAAATGTATCGATGTATCGCCACGAATTGACTCCAGCATTGTGTCATCAATGGCGACTCCCACAACCAAACCAGCTAGCAGCTTTTGAGATGATTTAATCGAGATCAACCCAATCATCGAAGATGGAGCAGCGTTTTCTGCCAGCAGAATTCCTGATAACTCTAATCCCGTTCGAGCAGCACGATTAACAGAGGCATCCTGCAATTTCGCCTGCCCAATTACTCCCAACTGCGAAGAAACTAAAAGTTGACCATCAGTGCTAACTATTCTGATAAAATCCAGTTTTAAGCCAGCTTGAATTGGTAATACAGTCCGTAGTAATAAAGCGCGATCAGCCGCAGCTACTGCCCTAATCACATTGTTATCCTCACTCACCGATCGAGCTTTCAAATTGAGTGATTCTTGCCTTTGCTTTACAGATTCCCTGAGCAAACTAGCCAGATCCGCGACCTCCTGCCGCGCCATCTGTTCTAGGTTGTTTCTGGCAAAATAACCAAAACCCAAGGTTCCGGCAGTCCACAGACTCAGAAAGGCCAGCAACAGAGGCGATAACAACTTGACCGCAACAGGTAATCGCGCATATCTGGATTGAATGGCCATAGCCTTAATTCTTGGCGGATGGGGTGACGGAAATGAAGCCAGACTGCTCCATTGCATTGATTCCTGGCTGACTAGAGATGTATTGAATTAGGGCTTGGGTAGGCTCGGTTGGATTTTTGTGCCAGACAATGGAAATTGCCCGTACCATCGGATAGTTGCCCGTTTTAACATTTACTCGTGTTGGTTCAACCCCGTTGAGATTGAGGCGGTTGACAGATAGTTTATGGGAAATGGCGTGAGCCAGGGAAAAGGTACCGATGCTGTAAGGAGTGCTTTGAATTGCCTGGATCAATTCCCCTTCTTTCCTAAGTACCACTGCTTCTGGTGAGTTCTTCAAGTCCTTTCCTAGGTAATGTTTGCGTAGGAGTCGCTTTGCAGATTCATCTTCTGGGCGATCGAGCAACACAATTTTAGCATCGTTGCCTCCGACTTGCTTCCAGTTGGTTATAGTACCATTATAAATGTCTTTGATCTGTTCAGTCGTCAGATTTTTTACCCCTGTAACGCTGGGATGAGTAGCAACCAAAAGAGCATCATGGGCAACCTCACGAGATTCTAAGCTACCATCATTTTCTTCTGGCTTTAATGTTTTCGAGATTGCACCTAAATCTACTACTCTTTGTTTAATTCCATCAATTATATTTTCGGACTGACCTGGTTCTAGCTGGGTAATTTTGGCGTTTTTTGCCGTAGCTTCGTAATTGGTTTGCAACACTTTTGTCAGACCCAAAGTGCTGCTTGATGCCCCAATTTTGATCGAAGTTTGGGTTAGTGTTGCCACAGTCGTAGGCGTTGTTGTCGTGGGGGCACTGCTGCTCGTCGTGCAACTGGGCAGTCCTAGAAGGGCGATCGCACTTAAAGCTAGGATAACTAAATTTTGTTTCATGTTTAAAAACCCTATGTTATTAAAGCTAAATTTTAAGCTGAATAATTTAAATATGCAATGAGTCGAACGCAACGTTTTGTGATGCTGTTTGATATAGTTAACGACCGCATCATACTTATGATAGATGCGATCGTAAACAATGTAGGCTAGTCAAATTGAGATTACAATGCGTCCAGGACTAATATTTTAAGGAGTCGGAACTTGTTGCTGAAAATTGCGACTACCCTTATACCCAGATAAAATAGCAAGTTTTTCCAAAGATTGAGTACCGGTATAATATTTGCCCCGAATCTCCCATGTAGGATAAGCTTTAATATTTGAGGCTTTGCACAAATCGGGTTGAGCATCTTTGCCTCTCGGATCGCACTCAATGTAAGTAAGTATAGTCGATGCTTCCTTGCCAAAAATCTCTTGTTGTGTATGACAATGAGGACACCAGTAAGCACCGTAGACTCTAGCTTGAATTTTTTGCAAATGGGTGGCTAAGGCCACTTGATCTGGGAGAGATTCACTACGAATAGGAGGCCCTTGCTGTTCGGTAACTGGCGATATCGAAGGGGTTGGAAGAGGGGGCTTTTGTGTTATTTTTTGAGTAGATTTTTGGCTGTCAGTGAACTGGGCAATTCCGCTATCTGCTTTGGCTGCCACAAAAATGCCCAAAGTTAAGAAAATTGCGATCGCACATAAGTTAAATTTGCTGAGTCTCATTTGGGATTTCATCTAAGATTGGATAGAATTTTACCAGTTTGGGCGATCGTTTTTGCAACATCGCAATATTGACGGAGTATCAAGTATATGCTATTTTATCAATAAATAAGTGGTAGATAAAATGAGTATCACCCAAAACCCAGAAGCAGAGCTGATGGAAAAAATCCGTAGTTTACCGCCAGATAAAATTACGGTATTAAAAGATTTTATCGACTTCCTATTAACGCGAAGTGAAGCTGCTGTTCTAGTTGACACAGCTACCAAACTCTCAGAAGCAGCTTTTGCTAAAATTTGGGATAACCCAGAGGATGCTGAGTACGATCAGCAATTGGCAGAATCTGCGGCCCTCTATGCGGAAATTTATGAGGAAAATACAGAATTGCAAGAATTGACGGAGTTAGGTTTAGAAGAATGACTGAAGCTATAAAATTGAAACGCGGTAGGTTACGAGGCGATCGCCATTCTGAATTATAAAACGAGCGATCGCCCTTCTGAATTGTTAGAAAGGGCGATCGCTCTTTTTTAGCCACAGATGGACGCAGATTAACGCGGATGCAAGAAGGGCGATCGCATTTCCCATTTTCTGAAAAATAGAGGTCATGCTGCTTCCAATTGCAACCGACGTTCTACTCGTTCGTATTCATCTTCTAATAGCCAGAGTTTAGCTTCTTGATAATCTGAACTCGAAAATACAATCTGATAATTTTGAGCAGGATCGTAGACACAGCTATTACCTGAACCATCACCGAGTAAAATTAGAACGTAAGGTGGTGAGGCTGTCGGATCTACCCATAACTCTGTGAATTCCCAGTTATCGGCTAGGTTTAGTTCTGGGGATGACATGGTATTTATCTCCTTTGATTTTAATTTATCCATACTTAAGTGGTATTCTACTATTGTTGCTGTCAAGTCTGTAGCCAATGGGGTCAGGAAAATATAGACCGCAACGATCGTGACCGCGAATTACGCCTATAAACTCTCCATTTGCAATAATAGCTTCAGCTACCATTTCCATTGTAGCCCGATCGTTAAAGACATGAACGCTACCTTCTTGTTTGAGTAGCTTTTGCATTTGAGGAGTGTCGGGTAGATGTTTGGCAACGTGTTTGGTGTCAATGCTTAGTTCGCGGTTGATTCCGGTCATAAATTGAGCGGATATAAAACATATTGATTATGTCATATTTTATGATTTATTACTAAAAGATATACAAGATAACAGCAGGATTATTGTATGAGGTGTGATCGCCCTTCTGAATTATTAGAAAGGGCGATCGCTCTTTTTTGACCGCAGATGGACGCAAATTAACGCGGATGCAAGAAAGGCGATCGCTCATTGGATGAATGATGGGCGATCGCCTTTCTCACCCAAATTCTGCACCCTCAACAGTCACAATGGCTATACAAACAAAGTCCGACAGGGAATTAATTCCCTGTCGGACTTTCTCAAAACCGGGTTTCTTCGCTACTTTTTCCAATTTGGATTGACCGATCATCCTTATATAATGCAGCGCCAATCCTTGAGGTTATTGTTAGATAAAGAAATTGGTAACGGGAATATTGCCCAGAGGAGGTAACGTCCCGGTAGATCCAGTTAAGTTGATAACTAAATCGTTACTCGCCTGAAAACCAGCAGTACCATCATTAATCACAAGGTAAGTACCTGCGATCGAGGCCGTTGTAACCACAACTAAAGCAGCGCTATTAATTCCTAGAGCTTGGTTTCCGGCTAATGATCCATTAGCATCGGTAAACACTTGAGTTATGACATTTTGTAAGGTAGTAGCAGCGCTATTAGCAGCACGGCTAAAGCTACTGGGCGCACCCATAGCGGCTCCACCTTGGGTCAGCAAGTCGATTTTATCACTGCCGATCGCCAAGTCGGTAATGCGATCGCTCGCGGATACAGGGGATTGTCCAAACTGGAAGAGGAAGGTATCCGCACCCGTACCACCCGTTAGAGTATCTTGACCCGCCCCTCCGTTGAGCGTATTATTGGCAGCGTTGCCTGCAATCGTGTTCGCTAAACCGTTGCCCGTGCCGTTAATCGCCGTAGCGCCAGTTAAGGTAAGGTTTTCCACTTCTGCCGGTAAGGTGTAGGTGACAGCAGATTGCACCAAGTCGGTTCCTTGAGCCGCAAGTTCAGTGACGACATCTCCGACGCTATCGACAACATAAATATCGTTCCCCAATCCGCCTTTGAGTTGGTCGTTTCCGAGTCCTCCATCTAAACGATCATTATCATTGCCACCATCCAGAGTGTCGTTTCCTGCACCCCCGTTAAGGGTGTCGTTGCCGGCTAACCCATTGATGATATCTGCATTGGCAGTTCCGGTTAAGTTATCAGCGCCAGCAGTGCCATTAATGGCCGCGGTTCCCTGAGTTTTGAAATTCCAAGTGCTATTTCCGGTAATACCAGCATAATTATTGCCAGTTATATCTTTAATCGCACCGTTGACAATTTCCACGTAGTAATCAGTGCCTTGCCCTAAATCTGCTGTGGGGTTAATCGTGAGTTGAGTGCCAGCAACTGTGACATTAGCAGCAGTTACCGCGATCGTCTCTACAACCGAATTATCAGACAGTTTCTTGATGACCAGATTCCCAGTGCCTTTTTTAATGGCTTCACTGAAATTGACAACTAGGTTAGCAGCAACGGCAACCCCTGTGGCATTATCAACCGGAGTGAAACTGCTGGCTGTCGGTGCGGTTGTATCGGCGGGTGCAACAGTTTTGAAATTCCACCAAGTGCTATTTCCGGTAATACCAGCATAATTGTTGCCAGTTATATCTTTAATTGCACCGTTGGCAATTTCCACGTAGTAATCAGTGCCTTGGCCTAAATCTGCTGTCGGATTAATCGTGAGTTGAGTACCAGCAACTGTGACATTAGCAGCAGTTACAGCTATCGTCTCTACAACCGAATTATCAGACAGTTTCTTGATGACCAGATTGCCAGTGCCTTTTTGGATAGCTTC
>REAP01000191.1 GCA_004294385.1 Oscillatoriales cyanobacterium
ATAAGCTTTTAAGCTCATTTTGGGTCAAACGAATCGCACTGCTTTCGCTACACATGAACTCTTGCTCGACAGTTACCAGTTTCGGCTACCAGTAGTCTGTCTTTTACCCCCGCTTTACCCTGTTAGTTGCTACCTGACAAGATAGGGGATATGCTTTAACCGCTGCACTTGCGGACTGGGACTAGGGATGAACCGCACCCAGATGTGTATTTAGTTGTGATGACTTTATAGTCATCCTAGCCATCCCCCAAGTATTGTTACTCAGTTTCGGCTAAACGAATCGCACTCAACCACTTAAATTATAACACAAAGCCGTCCTAGAAGGACGGGGCTTGTATCCCAATTTCTTGGTCAACAGTTGTTTTGCATATTTAATGCGGATGGCGAGACTCGAACTCGCAAGGACATAATGCCACACGCACCTCAAGCGTGCGCGTATACCAATTCCGCCACATCCGCTCTTTCTGACAATCTCTGGGATTTTTTGCGTTACGAGTTAAAGATGCACAGGTTGAGGTTCCTGACTTTTAACTTGCGACTAGCCCTTTGAGACCACCGATTTAAAACCATAGCACAACTACCAGCAAATTGTAAAATAAATTTTTATTAAGAATTTCTGGGAAACCATTATCCAGAACATACCGAAAGGGACTATTCTACAGAATATTGAGTGAATTAAGCAGCGAAGATGGGGTTCTCGAAAATTTTAATCGCTAATCGGGGGGAAATCGCCCTCCGTATACTACGCACCTGCGAGGAAATGGGGATTGCCACAGTCGCCGTTCACTCCACTGTAGATAAACACGCCCTGCACGTCCAGTTGGCAGATGAAGCTGTTTGCATCGGCCCCCCCACCAGCAGCAAAAGCTATTTAAACATCCCCAACATCATCTCGGCCGCCCTGACGCGCAACGCGGCCGCCATTCACCCTGGCTATGGCTTCCTTGCTGAAAATGCCCGATTTGCCGAAATCTGCGCGGATCATCAAATTACCTTCATCGGCCCAAGTCCGGCTGCGATGCGGGCGATGGGGGACAAATCCACCGCCAAAGAAACGATGCAGCGGGTGAAAGTCCCCACAGTCCCTGGTAGTGAAGGATTGCTGGCGGACGATCGCGAAGCTTTGTCGATCGCCCGCGAGATCGGCTATCCTGTGATGATCAAAGCCACAGCCGGCGGTGGAGGCCGTGGCATGAGGCTAGTCAGAGAACCATCGGAACTCCCCAAACTCTTCTCAGCAGCCCAAGGTGAAGCCGATGCAGCCTTCGGTAATCCTGGAGTCTACCTCGAAAAATTCATCGAAAGACCCCGACACATCGAAATCCAAATCCTCGCCGACAACTACGGTAACGTCATCCACCTCGGCGAAAGAGATTGTTCGATTCAGCGCCGACATCAGAAACTCCTGGAAGAAGCCCCCAGCCCCGCCCTCAGCCAGAAACTGCGCGATCAAATGGGTCATGCCGCCATTGCCGCAGCCAAATCCATTAACTACACTGGTGCAGGAACTGTGGAATTTTTGCTTGACAAATCGGGCAAGTTCTACTTCATGGAAATGAACACTCGGATTCAGGTAGAACATACCGTCACGGAGATGATTACAGGCCTCGACTTGATAGCGGAACAAATTCGGATCGCCCAAGGAGAAAAACTGCAAATCAAGCAAAACCAGGTAATTCTCAGTGGTCACGCGATCGAGTGTCGGATCAATGCTGAAGACCCCGATCGCAACTTCCGACCCCATCCAGGCAGAATCACCGGCTTTTTGCCTCCTGGCGGCCCTGGTGTGCGGATGGACTCCCACGTTTACACCGATTACGAAATACCGGCTTACTACGATTCTTTAATTGGTAAATTGATTGTATGGGGGCGCGATCGACCTTCAGCCATTCGCAGGATGAAACGGGCATTGCGGGAATGTGCGATTACCGGTGTTCCCACCACCCTCAGCTTCCACCAAAAAATCCTGGATAGCCCGGAATTTCTCAGCGGCGAAGTTTATACCAATTTCGTCGAACAATTTATGAGCCAAAACGGTTAATAGTCATTAGTCATTAGTCATTAGTCATTAGTCATTAGTCATTCCTGGGATTAAGGTGGGCAATGCCAGCCCAGCCGGCATCAATCTGGTGAAGAAGCTTCTTAAGCACTCGAAAGTTCCGATCTTCTGATCGTCAAGACTGCTGACTAATGACTGCTGACTAATGACTAATGACTATCACATCATCATAGTCAAAATGCCTTGCTGACCGAGAATAATTTCCCGCAGCAAACTACAGATGCCAACCCAAATAATCGGTGTAATGTCCACCCCGCCGATCGGCGGTACAATCTTTCTAGTTACGACTAAAAAAGGTTCCGTGGGCCAAGCAATCAGACTCAACGGCAGTTTACTGAGGTTGACTTGCGGATACCAAGTCAGAACGATGCGGAAAATAAATAGCAAAGTCATCACTACTAGGACTGAGCCCAGAATCCAACTTGTAACGGTAATACCAGTCATAGGGTTATTCTGTAAAAATCTTAAGTTTTGTTAAGTCCGGTATTTATCATTTTAACTGCGATCGGGCACCTGAATTTTTCCGATATTCTAGGTTAAACAGCCAACAGACAACTTACACAGACAACTTACCAGACAACTGACAACTGACAACTGACAACTGATAACTGATAAAATTAATCAAAATCAAACTGTTGTAACAAAGGCTTTGAATCTATGACTCCTTCACTCGCAAACTTTTTGTACAGCCTGCTTGTGGGCGTTGCGCTAATCGTCATTCCAGGCACCATCGCCCTGATCTTCATCAGCCAAAGAGACAAAATCAAGCGCACCTAAAACATCTACGGGGATCTAAGTCCGGCGTGAGAGTCATTCTCTCTTTGCTTTCGGTATTTACGCGATCGCCTCGTAGGGCATTTCCCAGTTTCGGAAACCTCAGCTCAAAGCAAATCAGAAGGTAAAAACTTTTAGGAATGCCAAGCTGAGGTTTTTTCCCGTTAAACTCAGTATGAGGGTGTAACTTTCAAAGCTGCAACTGCGATCGGAGGTTGCGTCAAAAAGCCAAGTCGGGATAAGCCGTGGAGCATTTAAACCACTAACGAGGCCTGTAGGGTGCGTTACTCGTGAACACTGACTATACATGGGAAATACCTTAAAACTGACGCACCCTACAATCGTCTTTTAAATGCCAAGCAGCTTACTAGACTTAAGTAAAAATGTAAAATCTAACTCGCTAATATAGACAGAAATAGGAGATAGGCTAATGGTTAATTTAGGATTGAACTGGAGCAGTCTGCTGGGCATCATCCTAGCAGTCGCTGGGGCGGGACTTTACTTTCTGCGATCGTGGCGTCCCAAGCTAGCACGAGATCACGATATTTTTTTTGCAGCAGTAGGCCTCCTGTGTGGCGGTATTCTGTTATTCCAAGGCTGGCGGCTAGACCCCATTTTGGCCTTCGGTCAATTCATGCTGACCGGTTCCGCCATATTTTTTGCAGCCGAAAGCATTAAGCTGCGGGGAGCAACCACAGCTCAAGCCAAAAATCGCGCTCAATATGTTGATGAAGAACGACCTGTCAGCAACGCTTACGGTTACGACGACAACAATAACTATGATTCCGACATTGAGCGGCTAGAACCAGAGGAAGACTACCCGCAACGTCGCCGGATTCGAGGTAGCCAAGACAATCGTTCCTCCCGCGAAGGCTACGACGATGAACCTCGTCGCCGTCCATCCAATCGCAACGGCGGCATTGATACGTCTAAACCGGAGTCACCGGAACGATCGCGCAAACGCCCTTCTCGCCCAGAAACTTCTCCTCCAGAGCGATCGGACAATTGGGACTTTTCAGACAACCCCGAAGAAAGACCGACTCGCAGTCGCAACAACCGCCCTCCTGCTTCGGAAAATCGCAACTCCGATACACCGCCGAGAACGAAAAAACCCCGTCCCACAGAAGCATCCAGGTCTCGCCCCAGCAGCCGTGACGACTCAGCACCAACCTCAGATTATGTGGAGTATCGACCAGTAGAATCCTCGGAAGACCAACCGGAAGGTTCGACGAATTTCGACAATTAAGCGAAAGTAAGTAGATGGGTGAAATTGAACATTTCTAGTATCAGTGTAAGCCGATGCGGGCGAAAATGTTAGTTGTATTTTATTGATGCCCATCTACTTATACTCAGATATTAGAACTATTGAAAACAATGTAATTGGACTGTGAAAACACAGATAAACTCAAATAAAAAGTAACAGCTAAACACTAATCGGTAGCCATGAATCTCAAACTTCTAAGTTTAGCAATATCGGTACTTTTAACGGCTGGGATAACAGCCAGCGCCACTGGGGTTGTTGCGAGATCCTCTGTGTCGCGATCGCCAAATTTGACAGAATTGAAGACGGCGCTTGGACAAGGTGCGATCGCCCAAAATACCGAAGAAAAAACTAATATTCGGGTCTACGAAACAGCTAGTCCTGCGGTTGTGACTATTACTAATCCAGATCAATCTAATGGCAGTGGCACAATTATCAGCCCTGACGGTATGGTTTTGACAAACGCCCATGTCGTTGCCGGTGGCGGTGCTGTCAATATCGTTTTGTCAGACGGCAGAAAAATGGTGGCTGATGTCATTGGATTCGGCGAAGAAGGTTTAGATTTAGCTGTAGTGAAGATTCGCGGTCAAAACAATTTGCCCACGATTCCTTTGGCCCGTCCAGGTTCTGTAAAAGTTGGACAACAAGCATTTGCGATCGGCAATCCTTTCGGTAGATTTCAAGGTACTTTTACAGTCGGAATTGTCAGCCGCATCGATCAGCAAAGAAGCTTGATTCAAACAGATGCAGCAATCAATCCCGGCAATTCAGGAGGCCCGCTGCTTAATAGTTCTGGAGAATTAATTGGTGTCAACACTTCTATTTTTACTCGTGGTCAAGGTGGAGGCAATATTGGCATCGGTTTTGCAATTTCTGTAGATAAACTGCCCGCTTTCCTGACTGCGGTGCGAGAAGGTAGAGCTCCCCGCGTGGCCCAGAGGCGATCGCCCTTTGGTGGCAAATCACCTGACAAAATTGCATTAAACGGCCCGACTGTCAGCGGTACACTCACCAACCAGTCTAGGGTGATGTCCGCAGACAACAGCTTTTTTGACGTCTACTCCTTCGAGGGAAAAGCTGGTCAACAAATCACAATTGAAATGAAAAGTCAAGAGATTGACTCTTTTTTAATCTTAGTCGGCCCCAATCAGCGGAAAATTGCTCAAGACGATAATGGGGCAGGCAATAAAAATGCCAGAATTACCATCAGGCTACCAGCAAACGGTACTTACACTTTACTGGCAAATTCCAATGAGGCAAGGGAGTCTGGATCTTATACATTAGAACTGAAAGCAACTGGTTCTACTCAGCCTTCAAGAGCGATTTTGCAAGAAGAAGGCATTTTAACCCTAGGGGCTCAGAGACTGCCATCTGACAATAGTCTGTATCGCGAGTATACTTTTGAAGGTCGATCGGGTCAGTCTGTAATAATTGCCCTCGAAAGTAAAGATTTCGATCCCTATGTGGCTCTATTTGGCCCTAACAACCGATTAGTGGCACAAAATGATGATGAAAACGATTCTACTAAAAATGCGTTTCTGAGCGTTACTTTGCCGGCTACGGGTCGCTATCGTGTGATTGTCAATGCTTCTGATGCTTCGGGTCGGGGTCGTTATAGTCTAACAGTCCGCTAATTCTATCCCTTCTTCAAAAACTGAGGTAATTCATGCGTCAATTTAGATTTTGGGCGATCGCGCCAATTGCTCTGCTAGCTGTTTTTTCAGGCAACCCCGTTGCTTCCTCACCAGTTTATATTTTAGGCCAGGAAACTCCCAAGCCTTCCCCATCAACGAGTCCAACTCCATCAACTTTACCTACTCCTGCTGCGGGAGAATCTAAAGTTATTTTGGAGAAACAAGGAGAACTCACTACGGCTAAGTCTGCGGTGCTTCCCTCGGACAGCAGCTTATACGAAGAGCATAGTTTTGAAGGCACGACCGGTCAGATGATAGTCATTGCCGCAGAAAGTAAAGAGTTTGATACTTATCTGGTGATCTTCAACTCCAAAGGCGAATTGCTTGCAGAAAATGATAATGCTAATGAGAAGAATACCAATTCAGAGTTGACTCTTACTTTGTCTACAACTGGTCGCTATTTGGTAATTGTCAATGCTGTCAAAGCACCCCCAGAAGGTAAAGGCAAGTACAGTTTGACAGTCCGCGAAAAAATCAAAAATTAGGAATTAGGATACGGCAGTGCCCATAGGTGTCAACTTAAGCCTGAAAGCCCGCCCCGTGTCTGTTAGTCATCCCGCCCTGGAGACAGGGGTTAAAACCCAGGGCTGTTTCATTCTCGAATTTTAGCACAGCTAAAATTCTGAATGAAAAAATTCACATCCTCATCGGAAACTCAAAATTCA
>REAP01000192.1 GCA_004294385.1 Oscillatoriales cyanobacterium
CAAGTTGATGATTCACCCACATTAACCTTTGAAGAATACCGATTTTATAAAGTCGATGACGAGGTAAAACATGAACTGCACAGAGGTGAATTAATACCAATAGCAATGCCTACAATTCTACACATAAATATTTGTGAGTATTTGGTTTATAAATTGCAGCGTCACCTAGCTGAAAAGAATCTTGATTTAGTAGTCAAAAGAAATTTGGGAGTCAGAACCGAAGAAAGTTCATCCCGCATCCCTGATATAGTTGTTTGCACTCAAAGTCTTTTAGAACAAGTTGCTGCTCGACCCGGAGGGGCCGTCCTTGACTTTGATGAAACGCCTTTATTATTAATAGAAGTCGTTGGCAAAGATCGACGCGCAGATTATATACTTAAACGAGGAGAGTACGAACAAGCTAACGTGCCGGAATATTGCATAGTTGATCCGACAGAAAACAGACAGCGGGTGCGAGTTATAGCAGTTCCCGAAGGTGATGAGGTTTATTCACACGTAGATTACTTGCCGGGTGAGGACATAGTATCTGTAGTATTTCCTAATTTGAGATTATCAGTGGATGAAATACTGTGTCCGCCATTGGTGGAAAGGTTAATTAAAGAAGAACAAAGGCGGTTGCAGGAACTTAAACAAGCTGCAATGGAACGTCTAGATTTTCAAGAGGAACGTCAGCGCGTTGAAAAATTGGCGGCTAAGTTGCGGGAGCAATTCTACCTCAATCATCTAATAACAAGTCGCGCAGGAAATAAAAGCGATCGCGCCCCAAACTCTCTCCTTTAATTCGCCCTGCATAGTTTGTCAAAAGTAAAACAATTTCAAGGCACGCCAATAATTGCAGCAACAATCCGCTCCTCAAGGGGTTTGACTGTATCAACTTTAAGCGCATCTTTGAGTTTTTCTGTAAGAATTGGATCGTCAATTAAATTTTGATAAAGGTCTTTAAGTCGCAGAGGTTCAGAACGTCGTTCTTGCAGGCGCTCTAACCATCTAGGCTGAATTAAATCGAGCCAACACTCGGCTAAAAGGTTTAAATCTACTTCCCTGCTTGGGACTTCTCTCATCGATGGTACTTTATTAAACAGAGAAAGCAAATCGTTGACAGATTTTTCACGCTCCCTGTCTTGGTCTTGAACAGATTTATTCTTGTATTCTTCAAGAACTTTATTCATCAGCTCAAGAGCACGCTGCTTCTTCTTTGGTAGCATCTCTTTTTCTGCCTTCATAAGCTGACCTAAGAAATCTTCTAGGCATGGAGAAGCTTCTTTTCGTAGCGGAAAATTATTAACCTCTGCACCCAGATTTTCTTTGAGTTTTTTACTAATGTAATCCAACTCAGTTATCGGCTTTCCTTCCAAAAAATCGCAATAGACCCAGCGGGGTGAACCCCATTCTGTTCCGGCAATGGCAAAGAAAGCCCAAGGGTAGCCGTTTTTAGAGAAAACAAGACTCAAAGAAGTCCGTACTTTATTTGCTCGTACACGATCGTAGACTTCGCATGAAACTAGGCTCTGCTCGCCCTCTACGAGCGATCGCACCGGGTCAAAAACATCGTTTAATGTCCAGATTTCACTGGCTTTTTGCTCTTCATTCTTAACAAGTTCTGCCATCGATGCAATCACTTCATCTGATGATTCTGTGTCTTCCTCCGGTGATAAGTGATCGGGTAGTGATATATTTGACCCCAATAAATCAGACACCAGATTGTGGCGAGCTACAAATTTGCTCTCCGAAGATCGCAGGGCAAACTCGTTGCTATCTTTTGGCCACCATACTTCAATTGCAGGGTGAGGACTGTCCATGCGAGCGATCCGACCTATCCGCTGTTCTGCCAAGCGAATTACACTGGGCATCGTCAATTGAATAACGGCGGAAGCTTGCTGGAGGTTGACCCCTTCAGACATTGCATCTGAACATAACCCAATGACTCTAGATTCCTCGGAACCAAGTTTAAATGACTCATTAACCCGATCGTAGTCTGTTGTTGTATCTCCAGTTGCTATCAGCGTCTTAACCCCTTCTCTTTCAAGGAAATGTTTAATCTGATGAAGAGTAATCAAACGACTATCGAAAACTATCATCAGTTTGTGATGCTTTAATAGCTTGACCAGATGCGCTGCTTTAGTATTTTCTCGCGAGTCCGAAATCTTTTCACATAGATTAGCAATATTTGTGTAAACCTCTATTTCTTCCTCACAAGCTTCTTTATGTCTGGCAGGATCGCTCAGCCATTCAGGCAGTTTAATGCCCAGCTTGTTTTTGGCTGTTTCGCCTGATATTTTCTCCAATGTTTTGATTAAATTACCCGTGTCTTTCTTGATTCTGGTATTAGGATCAATGTCGAAGTAGTTCTGTGCACGATCGGTTCCATAGATATGTTCTATCAGTGCCGCACGAGAAGATCGCAAGCAAGCCATAACCTGATAAGCAGGCAGTACCTTAGCACTTTTCAGGCGTGCTTCAAGATACTTTTCTTCGCTCCAGCCTTGCTTGCGAAGAAATTTTGGTAGTTCTGAAATTTCCTTGAGATAGACTAAACCGCGCAGTCTGTCAGTGGCTTGACGAATCTGTTGGGCTAAGTTGCGATCGCCATCAGTTTCACCGCAATCATAATCTTTTGATATCTCTTTCGGATAGCGACATAGAGCACCCAACGTATTCTTATAACGTTCGGGTTCGAGAGTTATCATACTATTAAACAGACGTTTTGTCCGCCGAACAGTAAATTGCTGAATCGCTCTCCGCAGGTTATTGCTAAGCTCTTTTGGCATCCTTTCATTCTGTTTTTCGTGCTGGCTCCATAGCGACTTAAGAGATTCCACCAATTCATCATCAAAGTTGTCAGATCCTAACAATTCCACGATGGAAAGCAAATCCCGGACTCCTCTGTTGATTGGAGTAGCTGTAAACAGCAATACATAGTCAGCAATGTTGCTAAAGAGTGCCTGCGTCCGATTAGAACTGTCGTTGAAAAAGTTATGCGCTTCATCGACAGCAAGGACTTGACCGCGACGGATAACATCAATAAGATGCTGGTGCTTCTTAGATTTGGCACTACTCAATGAGCCGTGAGAGTAAACCAGGAGATGGGCGCCCTCGCAATTCCCAATCTCTTTCTCCCAAGAGTTGAGGACTTTAGGCGGACAAATTAACACTGAATCGCCTTTCCGCACCCGCCCAGTTCCCCAAATATGATTGATTACATTTTTGATTAGGTGGACGCCCATTCGAGTTTTACCTGAACCCGTTGCATCGGCTACGAGCACGCTGCCAACATTTTCAATGACCCAAATTGCCTGAGCTATTCCCTGTTCTTGAGATGGCCAAAGCAGAGGTTCATCACTCCAATAATTGGTAGGTTTGTATTTTTTTGCCCACTCACCTTCTAGCAATTCTCCACAAGCTCTTGCTAAGGTTACTTGCCAGGTTTCATAGCTGAGAAGCCTTGTTAATAAATCGATTAATTCGTCATTGTAGCA
This sequence comes from Oscillatoriales cyanobacterium, assembly GCA_004294385.1. Lineage (GTDB taxonomy): Bacteria > Cyanobacteriota > Cyanobacteriia > Cyanobacteriales > Microcoleaceae > Microcoleus. The sequence goes on from REAP01000192.1 coordinate 3,477, forward strand.
TCTTCCTAAATTCCAAATTTTTTCTGCATACTGACAAGCTTCATCGAATCGTGGTTTCTCTTTTTTTAAATTTTGAAACCTAACATTTGCTTCTATTTGGGAACTGAGACCTGACTGGCTATAATTACTAGAACCAATGGTAATAGCACTATCTCCCTTATAAATTTTGGCGTGGATGGGTTTTTCCTTAGCAATCCTGGTTTCTACTATTTCCTTTTGGAGTAACTCGATCGCAGCAATAACTTTCCCACATTTACGGATAGAGATACCTTGCTCCATCCAGTAGTCTTCTATATCCTGAGAAAAATTGTAGGAGGTGGGAAACTCCTGAGCTTTTGTTGGATATGGTTCGTTGCCGAGCAAAATGCGGATGCGATCGAAAGCATCTGGATTGCTTTGCCAACTACTATAACAATCCGCCAGGAAATCGATAATTTTTTCCAGTGAAGCGTAGCCAGTAATAATTAGTGGGTTTTTTGAGCGGCGCAGATCGTTCTCGATAATCGAGCCCACGCTAGATTTTGCGTAGTTATAGGGAAATCTCTCGCGATCTGGCCAGCCGCTATCGGTGTCGCAATTGGAATGGTTCATGTTCCTTGTTAATTAATTGAGATGATGTGTCAAACTCCGATCGCCCCTACATCCCCCTTCCCCGCCTCAACGCCAACACCCAGCGCACCATCCTCATGTCGCATCCACTTCAACAAAGCATTTCCCAGCCGAGCACCCATTTGAGAACCATCAAACTCAAACAGAGAATCCCGATTTTTCAAACCCGCCGCTAAAACCTCTTTTCCCTTCGCCGTCAATTCCACCTGCGATCGTCCTTTTTGTCGTAAATAGGCGATCGCCCCAGAGTCCTCCAATTCCTTCAAAACCGCCTCATAAGTCTTTTTAGTCTCATTAGTTCTCGCAATCAGCTTAGTCAACTTCCCTTGATTAACCTTATTTTCCCCTTTCCCTTCATCCCACAAATTCAACAGCACCCTAACTTTTGCCTTCGCATTCCACAGCAATTGCTCTGCGGCAGTCAACGCAATTTCAGCTTTTTTAGACATATTCATACCTTCAAATACCAGCTATTAACATCGAATTTTATCAGAAATTATGCTAAAAAATATCTCAAATATCAAAAAAAATATGATTTAATAAAAGCCTGTTTTTTGATATAATGTGACCTCTGAGAATCGCATTAATAATTCCCCGCAGCAAATAAGAGCGAGCGATCGCATCATGACAACCAAAACACAAAATTTGTTTGTATAGCGCTCCTAAATGAATTTTGTAATTGTTGTAGGGGCAAACCCCCCGTGGCGGTTGGTGCCCTTCGACCCTTCGACTACGCTCAGGGCGACGCTCCGCTCAGGAACCGCGGAGCGTCGCCCTGCCCTTCGACTCCGCTCAGGAACCGCGTAGTCGAAGGGTCGAACCATTGCCCCGATCCGTGGAGGTAGGCACGCACGATCCACTACCCCTACGAATATATTTGCAACATTGGAATGCACCTATATTAACTCTCCTTCCTCCCATCCAAATATGCTTTAACTTCCCTCAAAACTCCGCGATTTCCATCAAAAGTAATCAATTTAATCGCTTCATCAAAACAAATCCAAGTAGAATTTTGAACTTCCTCTACTTGCAAAACAACTTCCATCGAATTTACAAAAGCCACAAAGTAAGTCACACTCTTTTCAATTAGCTCCCCTTCCTTAGCAGAGGCATAATGTTTCACAGAACTCGGCACAGCTTCCTGAACAAAAGCATAAGATTCCACAAAACTCCGCTCCTCAAGCACTTCATAATCACGGATGCCAGTTTCCTCCTCCAATTCCCGCTTCGCCGTTTCTAGTGCAGATTCACCTGGATCGGCGTGACCTTTAGGAAACGCCCAATGTCCGGCTTGATGTTGAATCAACAAAAATAAAGTATCAGTTTCCGTCGCAAAAACTGGTACAATTCCAAAAGCTTCATCTTTCATGGTTTTGCTATTTCCTATTACTAACTAATTCCAATCTTATCTTAGTCCGCGCAGGCGGACTTCGTTTGTGTAGACGCGAATTCTATTCGCCGGGAATTTGCGGTTTAAACTGAGATCTTGCACCATTCTCAATTAGCCTTTTATGGACGGGCAGGATGCCCATCCCACAAGGAATTTACTCTTTGTGGAACAGGCCGGAGAGCCTGTTGCTGACAATGGTGCAAGATATGAGTTTAAACCATCATCCGCCTGGAAGATATCGTTCTACAAGCTCCATCCCAACCGAGTCGGCTGTTCATAAACCCGCTTCAAAGTATTAACATCCTTCACAGAAATAGGCGGAGGATTTCTAACTTGAGAAAAATAAAGCACATCAGTTTCCATCAAACTGTGACCCCAAATTCCCAAAGCGTGACCCAATTCATGGCGCGCCGTCGCCGCAATATACTTTCCCACCTGATTCGGATTCAAATAAACCGAAAACCGATGAGATAATATAGTTTGATCGCCATCCCGACTGGTGTATAATTCATAGACAGATTCTCCCGATCGCGATCGCAACAACCCTTGACGCAAAGGCGGAGACTGACGTAAAATGATAATATCAGCCACCTCCGAACTATCCACCACTGCCAAAGGCAAATAAACCGCCCATTCCCGGACAACACCCAACACAGTTTCTACCCAGTCAATAGAGCCCTTAGTATTCGCCGGATGTTCCACATAAACCCTAATCGGAAACTTCGACCAAACTAAATGACCGACTTTTGGAGGTTTCACTTCGTCAAAATAATCGCCACTATTAGTTGAATCTTGCCAATTAGCCAGGGTTGGTGGCAAAGAATGAACTTGTGGAGACGGCAAACTATCGAGAGGAGGAAGACTCGCAGCAGGGGTATAAACCTGAGTCAAAATTATCAGGCTAAAACAAGATAAAGCTAATGAAAACAGTGTCCGAAATCTTCTCTTAACTTTCGACAAAGGCATTTTTGCAACCGCAGTTAAATCTCATGTTGCACTATTTTCAAGAACAGGCAAGATGCCTGTTCCACAAAGAATTAATCTGCACCTAATCTTATAATTTAGGAGTCAACCAACCAGCACTCAAAATCACAGTCAAACCCATAAAAACAATAGCCAAACCCCAAGTAATCCGGTTCAGAGTAGTCTCAGCACTCTTGGTACTGGTAAACAATTGAGCTTGTCCGCCAATACCTCCAATCCCATCACCTTTAGGGCTGTGTAGCAACACAAGAACTACAACTCCGAAAGCAGACACAGACCAGATAATTTGTAAGAGAGAAACAATATTCATAATTCTGCGTAATTGGTAATTGGTAATCGGTAATTAATTATTATATCAAATCTGGTCGAGCGCTCGCAATTTATATAGGGACACGGCAATGCCCATTAGTGTCAACTTAAGCTGTCAGCCCGCCCCGTGTCTGTTAGTCATCCCACGAGTCCGACAGGGGTTAAAACCCCTGTCTCATAGCTAAAG
>REAP01000193.1 GCA_004294385.1 Oscillatoriales cyanobacterium
TCGTTCTGGAGACAACTCGTTTCTACTGAGAACCATGAGTTGGCAATCGTTTTGCTCACAGAGCCATTTGATGAGGTCTCCACCAAACCTCGCAAGTCTGTCTTGGTGTCCGACCACAATTGTTGAGATATTTCCTGACATGACTTGTCCCAAAAGGGCAAGCAGCGCTTTTCTTTTGAAGTTGAGTCCGCCTCCGATGTCTTTAAAGACTTTAGCTTGCGGGTAGAGGTTTTGGAGGTAGCTGACTTGTCGATCGAGGTCTTCTCGTTGTTTGTAACTGCTAACTCTGGCATAGATAGCGGTAATTCGGTTTTGTCCGGTTCCAAGAACGCTGTCAATGTCGTAGCGTCGTTGGTTTGATGGGGTTCTGATTGCTGATATTTTGTCGGCAAGTTCCCAGTTTCTAAGAGTTTTCTCTGAAACTTGCAGGATTTCGCAAGCTTTTCGCGGTGTGACATATTTGGTCATCGCTAGGTGGCATTTTTGTTGTTGAATCTATAGTACCAAGGTTTACCTAGATTTACCCCAATTTTTTGGGAAACCGTTTACTTTGTTACAACAGTCGGCAAAGCTATACGCTCACTGAGCGTAGTCGAAGTGACCAGAACTGTCCTAACCATCTTGAACGACATCACAAAAAAAGCCCTGCCATAGGCAGGACTAACTTTAAAATTAAGAATTATCGGCAGAAAGAGTATCACCCATTCTGCCTTCAGTGAACAACTTCCTAGAAACTGAAAGTAGTTCTGAGAGTACCAATGATGACATCATCATTACCCTTATCTTGATTAGGGTTAGTAATCCAAACTACACCCGGAGTCACAGAAATGTTATCTGTGAGCTGGTACTTGTAGAAGCCTTCAACGTGCCACGACTGGTCATTTCTGAAGTTCCCCAAATTACCCGCAGCCTCAAGTTTATCCAAGTAAGGCTCGCGACCTACCACAAAGCCCAGCAAGTTGCCTTCTTTCCCTAAATCTGGCAAAGCCAAAGTAACTGCGTAGTTCCAAATTCTCGCATCGCCAATCCCGATGACACGAGCATTAGTTAAACCAGCCCAGCCCCCAACGATAAACCGAGGGTTCAGTCGGAACGAAGCCTGAGCGCCGTAGGAGTTGCTGACAACTTTACGACTGCGGAAGCCTGCAAATCCTTCACTCAAACCGTTGATGGAGTTGGCAACGCCGGTACCGGTGAAACCGCCCAGCTTACCTGAGCCATTCCCTAAACCATTGTCAAACCCAAAGTTACCTCTGCTGAAGTAACCGTGGTTATAGTTCAAACCAACTTGCAAGTTACGTCCGGGGGTAAAGGTCAACTGCCCCATCGCTGCGTAGTCGCCGTTGAACAAACCCGCACCTTTACTGGGATTAGCTGCATTTGACGCCAAGTAGCCGAAGGAAAGAGAAGTTGGGCCGAACACGCCACCCAGCAATCCTCTGCCGCCGAAAGCATAATCAAAGCCAATACCGGCACCGCCACCTAGGCGATAAATCGGGTTCCGTTGTCCAAAGGTGCTCAAAGCTCCGTTGCCACCGTCAAAGTCTTCAAAGTATGGGTTAACAGTCGGCATGATATCGTCCCAAACGCCACCGTTGGCTGAAATGGTAACGTTCGTGCGTCGGCTGAGAGGGAACTTGTACAGCAAGCTGTCGAGGGCGAAAACGTTATCGGTTCTGCCGACTACGTTCCAAGTTTGAGTACCTTCGCTGGTAGCGCCAAAGTTAAAGTTTCGACCGTTGCCGACTTGCAGTCTGGTCAGCAATAAGTCTCTGCCGGTGAAGCTAGTGTTTAGATTGAGACGTACTCGTTGTTGAAAGACAGCTTCATTTTGGTTGCTGCCGATTCTTGTGCGGTCTCTGCCAAAAAAGCCTGCGCTACCCCCAAAGTCGTCGCTGAGGGCGAAGATTGCTTCCCCAGTTAGCTTGGTAGTGGTGGAGAATTGGTTGGCTTCGAGTTCGGATGTCCGAGCTTCCAACACATCTACTCGGCCACGCAAGGTTGCTAGTTCCGCTGCAAATTCTTCTTGGAGCCGTTGCAGGGCTGCCAAATCTTGTTTGGTTGCTAAGTTGGTAGTACCTGCTCTGATTAGTTCGTTAACTTTATCCAAACAGGCGTTTAAACCAGCGGCAAATTCGTAGCGGGTCATGGCTCGGTTGCCACGGAAGGTGCCGTCAGGATACCCTGCGATACAGCCGTAGCGCTCGACCAGGGATTGCAGTGCTTGGAATGCCCAGTCTGTGGGGCGCACGTCGGAAAGTTGAGAGACTGAGGTCACTTGACCTTGAGTTTCAGACGCGGCTGCACCTTCACCTTCGGTGCTGTACTGGCTGAGCTGTTCTAGTGTAGCGCTGGGGTTTTGAGTGGCTGGTGCGGTGGTTTGGGCCACTGATTCAGCGGGTTTGGGCAAACTTGGTTGTGCCGACTCTGCTACTACTACGGGAACAGTTGTTTCTGGTTGAACTACAACTGCCGCCGGAGTTGCTTCTTGCTGAACGACTGGGGGTTCAACTGCTGCTAAAGATTCACTCTTCGGTTCTGATGCCGATGAGAGGTTTGCTGCTTCTGGGGCTGTGTTGGCTGCGATCGCATTATCAGTAGCAGCCTTAGCATCAGTGGCTACATTTACTGGCTGAACTTCGCTGGCTGGAACTTGCGAAATCGCTTCGATTGTCTGGGCTGCGGTTCCTTCTGGAACGGCGGCTAAAGCATTGAGCTTCGCTTCGGATATTTCAGCGATGGCATTTGCAATTTGAGGCTTGGTAGCCTCAGCAGCGGCTTGAGCGTCTGCTGCGATCGCGCTCGAAGAAACTACTAGGGTAGCTCCTAAGACTGCTGGACTGATCAGTAGATAATTCCACAAAAACTTCGACATATTTACTCTCCTCCTCACACCGATGACAAAGAAACTTTTCTAGTGTTCTATTGTGGTCAGTAGTTGCCACAGTAGTCTACTTTAAAACGAGACCAAAATTTTGACTTTTTCTTGAATTTTTTTCCCAATCGCTGATTTTATGGATGTGACTGGCTAATAAGTTTGTCAATCTTTTGCCACCTACTCTACAGGCTCAGAACCTGAGAATATATGGTTTATCGATCGACTTGCCCGCTGAAATGTTCAACAAGCAACAGCTAGTCTATTTACTTTTTAGCACTGCTTGCCCGAATCGTCTAGACCAATTCGACTGAATTTACATCCAAATTGTGTCCGAGGACGCCGAAGACTTGGCGGTGCTCGAACAGTTCTAACAAATCGCTATTGATTTTGTTGTGAGCGGCTTCTTGTCGTAAAATTTTCATGGCGGCATCTATACGCAGAGCGCGCTTGTAGGGGCGATCGCCCGCTGTTAGGGCATCGTAAATATCTGCGATCGTCATCATTTGAGCTTGAATTGGAATTTCTGACTGCTTTAGGCCTTGTGGATACCCTGTACCGTCTAGTTTTTCATGATGTCCGTAGGCAATGTCGGGAACATTTTTTAAATCTTTTGTCCAAGGAATTTGCTTGAGAAATTCATAGGTATGGGTTACGTGAGATTCGATGACTGCTCGTTCTTCCAGTGTCAGGCTGCCCCTTGACACCATCAATTGTAGGATCTCGTCTTGGCCCAGCAGGGGTTTAATTGCGCCGTCTATATCTCTGTAAGTTTGTCGAGAAAGTTCTCGCAGTTGAGCTAGGGGTTCTGCTGCCAAAATGTGAGGCTCGTTTGCCTCTAGCAGCACTTCCCAGTATTCTGCCAATCTGGTTTTTGTCTCTGCTAGCTTACTGTCTAGCTGTTCTATTTCCTGGCATTGAACACATTCTGACTCTTGATTAGGATGTTTTCGGTAAGCTGAATGCTCAAGCAAGTATTGATATTTAGACTGGACGCATTCCATTTCCATCGTCCGCTGAGCTAAGGCAAAACGGTGGCGAATGATTTCTAGCTGTGAGGGGTAGAGCTTTTTCTGCTTGGTTAAAATTGCTTCTGGAACTCCGATTTTGCCAAAATCGTGCAGCAGCGCGGCGTAGCGAATTTCTTGAATTTGGCGAGTATTAAAGTAAATAGGGCGCAACCATCCGTTGCTAGTGCTGTTTACTTCTTCTGACAGGCGCACAGTGAGGGCTGCTACTCGCTCTGAGTGGCCATAGGTACAGGGGTCTCTGGCTTCTATGACTTGCACCGAGGCCTTGACAAAGCCCTCAAACAAGTGTTCTATGCTTTCTTGGAGTTGATTGCGCTCGATCGAGATTGCGGCTTGAGAAGCGAGCGATCGCACTATCCTTTCTTCCCACTCCGAATAATGCTGCGTCGATTCCCAGGCATTTTCCGCAGTCAGCATCGTTTCTGCCTTTGTTTTGCGGTTGATCAGTTGCAGTACACCAATTGTCTCCCCCTGTCGGTTTTGCATTGGTAGCACCATGACAGAGCAAGTTCGGTAATTGATATCTCTGTCAAAACTGGTATCTAGCTGGTATGGCACTCCATGTGGCAAATCGTAAGCATCCGACAGGTTCAAACTTTGACCTGTAATTGCCACGTAGCCCGCTAAACTTTTGTCTGTCAGCGGTAGGGCAGATTCCTTAAATGACAGTCCCGGTTTAGAAGCGTTTTGGGCTACCTTAAACAGCAGTTTAGATGTTTCATCGCTGTGATTTACTAGATAAACACTGCCAGCATCGCTGTAAGTAATTTCCCGACTTTTGGATAAAATTAAGTTTAATAAACCCCCTAAATCTTGGGCGCTGGAAAGAGCTGCACCAATATCCAGAAGCTTTTCTATCAGCTCAGTTCTTTCAACAGATTCGTTCAAGAGCTCTGGCTTTTCAAATACGATCATGGTCGGAGGATGGCGCATAGCCTTTTGTACATTGGACTTTTTGCATCTCGACTTTCTCAAACCCGATTCTCACCCAGAGTCTATGTTTTGTGGGCTAAATTTCTGCTCTTAGGACTGTCACTAGATGCAGCGCCTGCTTTCTGGTAAACGAGAACGCTTTTAATTTAGCTGAGAAATTTGTTGAGCTAGGGCAAAGTCTTTCTTAGTTAAGCCTCCTGCATCGTGAGTTGTCAAGTTAACTGTTACTTTATTATAGGAAATTTCTATGTCTGGATGATGTGCGGCGGCTTCTGAGGGTTCGACCAACTTATTCACCCATGCGATCGCTGCTATAAAATCTTGAAATTTCCTGGTACAACGCAGTTGATTGCCTTCAACCGTCCAGCCTGACAATTGACTGAAGCCCTTTTGAATTTCAGTATCGCTCAGTAGTGAAGCCATAATTTTCTTTTAATTTGGAATCCAGCAAAGGGAAGTCAAAAATCAGCCCAAAAACTATCCGCTCTCACCAGTAGTATTTTGGCTCAAGTTTTAACACTCAAACTTTAACACTATTTGGGGTGAGAGCGGTCTAGCGGATCTTCAGATTAGAACCTGACTGCCGGGAGATTCCCTAGCTCAGCCTGGTTTCCGAGGAAAGTCGCTTCCTATTGGGAACGACGGCTGACTGCTAGTGAGCGGCCCCGGCGCGCAGCCGGTAGTTTCCAATCTGATGACCCATGGGTTTACTACTTTCTATCATGAGCATCACCTCCAGGTTTTACTAAATGGTTTATATTTGAACGCACTTCATCTAAATCAAAGATTCAGTATGAAGATTTGTGTGCTACCAATTGGCAGCATTACCTGAAGAACCTGCGTTCTGAGTATCATTCCGGTATGCACAATTACTAGAATAACACAACTAATCAGAATTGGACAAATAAAGTTAAAAATTAACTCAGGGATTGAATTGTATATAGTCCGATCGCACAAAAAGCTCCTGTCTGTTGACAGGAGCTTTTCCAGCTTTCAAATAGCTGAATTTTCTAGCTTTCGCGATGCTTACAGAGCATTACCACGAGGCAGAACTTCTTCTGGGAAGATAAAGTTTTCGTGTGGTTGGTCAGTTGGAGCCATCCAAGCACGAATACCTTCGTTGAGCAGAATATTCTTAGTGTAGAACGTTTCAAACTCAGGATCTTCTGCTGCGCGTAATTCTTGTGATACGAAGTCATAGGCGCGGAGGTTTAATGCTAAACCGACGATGCCCAAAGAGCTCATCCACAAGCCTGTGACAGGTACGAACAACATGAAGAAGTGCAACCAACGCTTGTTGGAGAACGCAATTCCGAAGATTTGCGACCAAAAACGGTTAGCTGTGACCATCGAGTAGGTTTCTTCGGATTGAGTTGGGTTGAAAGCTGGGAAAGTGTTTGCACCTTCGCCATCTTCAAACAGGGTGTTTTCCACGGTTGCACCGTGAATAGCGCACAATAGCGCGCCGCCCAAGATGCCTGCAACTCCCATCATGTGGAAGGGGTTGAGCGTCCAGTTATGGAAGCCTTGCAGGAACAATAGGAAGCGGAAAATTGCTGCG
>REAP01000251.1 GCA_004294385.1 Oscillatoriales cyanobacterium
CGTAATTGAATTGTCGCCTTACGTGTGCCGCGCCGGGTGTTTGCGCCACCCTGAATTGCTGTTGCATTGTATAATCTCCCTAGATGAACCCTCCCCTTTCAAAGGGGGAGGTTTTGCGAGGCCGGCGGGTTACTTTTCCAGAGGATACCGCTGGCTTTCGCTTTGAATTTCGTTGAGCCTGTTGCTGATGCGATCAGCTACTTCATCTCCGATCGGTTCGATAACATCGCCAGCGCGGTAGGTGTCTCCGAGTTGTTGGGCTGTGTCCAAGTCGAGGCCGTTGGCGATGTACTGACATTCGGGAAATTCAAATTCTTCAGTGCAAGTGTTGGCATTTGGCTGACTAGATGTTGTTAATTGCATGATGTCGCATCCGTTATAAGTTAGATTCGTTCTGTCGAAATCGTCTCAGAGAAAGTGACCTCAATTTTCACTTGAGAACTACCAAGAAATAGCCATTCAAACATTTATCAGCCCTCCGTGTTTTCGTCTACACCTCTGTACGCCATAATAGAAGATGCGCCAAGCGCCAAAAGCTCGTCTGGAGTCAAATCGCCAGCATCTTTACCAACAACGCCAACAGTGTAGATATCCAGTCCCAAAGCGTCAGCATTGTTGTACAAATAAGCCACTTCGTTGGGATGCAATTCGTCAGCGAGTGGATATGTCTCAAGAAACTCTCCGCACTCACTCCATCCATTTTTGTACTCTCCCGACAGGAGCATTGCCGCCTCCACGACTTCCGCTCTTTCTGTTTTAGGATTAACTGAAAACCACATTATTTTTTCCTCTCGTCTGTAGTGTCCAATCACCCCTCCAGTGCCGCAGTTCTGAGATGAGCCAAAAGCTCCTCACAGGTGGATTGTTCAGTGTCGAAAATCTCCAAAGCTCTCAATGCACCGCGATTTTTAGCAGCAAGAGCCTCAGCATCACTCAAGCTAGAATTGCGCTCAACCGAAGTCTGATTGCGATCGGCAATCTTGGCTAAAGTCTCCTGAAGTCGCGTCGCCAAAATAGCCGAAGTGGACGAATAATTT
>REAP01000194.1 GCA_004294385.1 Oscillatoriales cyanobacterium
TTTGGGAGAGAAACAGAAAGCGCTACAGTATTACAATCAATCTCTTCCCCTAAGTCGGGCTATCAGCAATCGCAGCGGGGAAGCTCTCACCCTCAACAATATTGGGGCTATCTACTCAGCTTTAGGAGAGAAACAGAAAGCGCTACAGTATTACAATCAATCCCTTCCCCTGAGTCAGGCTGTGGGCAATCGCTTACAAGAAGCAATGACTCTCAGCAATATTGGCTTAGTTTACGACAATTTAGGAGAGAAACAGAAAGCGCTACAGTATTACAATCAATCTATTCCCCTGCGTCGGGCTGTCGGCGATCGCACCGGGGAAGCAATCACTCTCAACAACATTGGCTTTGTTTACAACAATTTGGGAGAGCAACAAAAAGCCCTACAGTATTACAATCAATCTCTTCCTCTGAGTCGGGCTGTCGGCAATCGCAGCAGTGAAGCTCTTACCCTCAGCAATATTGGCGTTATCTACTCAGATTTGGGAGAGCAACAGAAAGCTTTAGACTATTACAATCAATCCCTTCTCCTGAGTCGGGCTGTGGGCGATCGCTCACAAGAAGCTCTAACTCTTTTCAGCATGGCTTTTGTTAAACGCGATCAAAACAATCTTCCCGAAGCCCTCAATGACATTGAAACCTCTCTCAAAATCATCGAAAATCTCCGCACCAAAATAGCCAGCCCCGAACTCCGCACCTCATACTTTGCCACAGTACAAAACTACTATGAATTCTACATCGACCTGTTAATGCAACTGCATAAAACTAACCCTAAATCCGGTTACGATCGCAAAGCATTAGAAGCCAGCGAACGTTCTCGCGCCCGCAGCCTTCTCGAACTCCTCCAAGAAACAAACGCCAACATTCGCGAAGGCATTTCCCCCGATTTATTACAACAGGAAAATCGCGCCAAACAGCAACTAGATGTCATTGAAAAACAGCGCATTCAAGAACTCAGCAACCTTAACCCGAATCCAGCCAAAATCGATGAAATCGACAAACAGCGCCTCGCACTCCTGCAACAATATCAGCAAATTCAAACCCAAATTCGTACCACCAGCCCCCGCTACGCCGCCCTCACCCAACCCCAACCTTTAACACTCCCAGAAATCCAAAAGAAAGTTTTGGATGAAAATACTATTTTATTGCAATATTCCCTTGGTAAAGACCGCAGTTATCTTTGGGTGATTAGTCAAAAAGGACTAACTAGCTATCAATTGCCAAAACGCGCCGATATTGAAACAGCAGCCAAGAATTTCCGAGACACCGTTACCAACCCCCGTTTACGAAATGTTCCCCAAAAAGTTGCCGAAGCCAGTGCAAATCTCAGTCAATTAATTTTACAACCCGCCGCCGCCCAATTAGGTGATAAACGCTTATTAATCGTTCCCGATGGTGTTCTACACTATACCCCTTTTCCAGCTTTAACTATTTCCCAAACAGCCGGACAAAATCCCAATATTCCCTTAATTGCTAAACATGAAATTATTATCCTGCCTTCCGCCTCAACTCTCGGAATTCTCCGACAAAATTACGGAGATCGAAAACCACCCGATCGCACTTTAGCCATTTTAGCCGATCCAGTTTTCAGTCCAGACGATGAAAGAATCAAAGGAAAGCTTACCAAAGAAACCACGGAAAAGTTAGAATCAAATAACCTCGGATTAAATCGATCGCTCCGTGCTTCCAATCTGGGCTGGCCGCCCAGTCGCCTACCCTTTACCCGCCAAGAATCCCAAATAATATTAAGTTTAGTGCCTTCAGCTTCTAACAGTGAGAAAATTGATTTTTCAGCCACTCGGACTACCGCTATAGATGGCAGTTTAGCCAATTATAAAATAGTTCACTTTGCCACCCACGGCATTGCCAATAGCCAAAATCCTGAACTGTCAGGAATTCTGATGTCGATGGTTGACGACAAGGGAAATCCTGTAAATGGCTTTTTGCGCCTCAATGATATCTTCAACTTGAAACTGTCAGCAAATTTAGTGGTTTTAAGTGCTTGCCAATCGGGACTGGGACAGAATATTAAAGGTGAAGGAATGGTAGGATTAACTAGGGGATTTATGTATGCGGGTGCTCAGCGGATGGCGGTGAGTTTGTGGAATGTCGATGATGAAGGAACTTCGGTGTTAATGCAAAAGTTTTATCAGAAAATGCTCCAACAAAAGTTAGCGCCAGCGGCTGCTTTGAGGGCGGCGCAGATGGAAATGATGCAGCAGGAAAAATGGAAGTCACCCTATTATTGGGCTGCTTTTACGCTACAAGGGGAGTGGAAATAGCAGTAGGGGCGGTGTGGCTATCGATTTCCAGGAACTATCAACCCGTATTCAGCAGTCTCAGCATCCAGTGCATCTCGTAGAGACGCGATAGTCAGGAGACGGCATTGCCCATTGGTTCCAACTTAAGCTGTCAGCCCGCCAAGTCTGTTAGTCATCCGGCGAGTCCGACAGGGGTTCAAACCCCTGTCTCATAGCTAAAGTCGGTTGAAACCGACTGAATATTTGCTTGAAACCAATACAGATCAATTAACTCTTCAGTCCTCTTTGAGAGGACTTTCGCTATGAGACAGGGAATTCATTCCCTGTCGGACTATCGGTTTGACCTTAAGTTGACACTCCTTGGGCACGTGCAGTCTCCTAATTTCTGGTAATCTTTGACGCGATCGGCAATAACTTACAAATTAAGGTAGTTTGAAAATAAGCCCTCAATTTCCCCATAAGCCTTGACATCTGACATACACTCTGTGACATACCCGACACTCATTTTGTAAACAAATAGAGTGCGGGCTTCCTCTTTCAACGGGAGAGCCTTGTTAGAGCCATCTCTAAGCTGGTCTTATCCTCCCTCCGTAGGTTTTACTCACCCGAAGGTCGTACTAACTAGCAAGATCATTACTGATCTTCGAGGCAGACTCCCTGTGTCCCAAGGAGTAGAATTGTTGATTTTTTCACCCATCCATCAGCTCTTTTACGGCCCAGCGGGATATTGGGGCTACCAATAAGAAACTGATAGGTGGTGTCTAGCCTTTATACAACGGAAAGTTCGCCCACCACGGCTACTCTTATCATCCCCGCTTAGTTCGATCCTATCATGGATTCGCTATCGCTCAATTTGTTTGCTGCTCGTTTTCATCCCGTCACTCATCCTGTAAATGGATAGAGTGCGGGACTTCCCACTCGTATTAGTTAAACACTCACTTCTGCGCCGCCATCCATATATATTAAAGATGCCATGTCAACCTTAGTCATCGTCGAATCTCCCACAAAAGCCCGTACCATACGCAACTTCCTGCCCTCCAACTACCGAGTAGAGGCATCAATGGGCCATGTCCGCGACCTCCCATCCTCCGCTGAAGAAATACCAGAAGCCGTTAAAGGAGAAAAATGGGCGCAACTTGGCGTAAACGTGGAGGCCGACTTTGAACCCCTCTACGTCATCCCCAAAGATAAAAGGAAAATTGTCAAAGAACTCAAAGACGCCCTCAAAGACGCAACAGAACTGATTCTAGCCACAGACGAAGACCGCGAAGGCGAAAGCATTTCCTGGCATTTGCTGCAAATCCTCAAGCCCAAAGTTCCCATCAAGCGGATGGTGTTCCACGAAATCACCCGCGAAGCCATCCGCGACGCTTTGACTCACTGTCGCGATATCGACAATCGAGTAGTACAAGCCCAAGAAACTCGCCGGATTCTAGACAGACTCGTCGGTTACACCCTTTCTCCGCTATTGTGGAAAAAAATCGCTTGGGGCTTGTCCGCAGGGCGGGTACAATCAGTGGCGGTGCGCCTGTTGGTATGCCGCGAACGGGAACGCCGCGCCTTCCGCCAAGGTAGCTACTGGGATTTGAAAGCAACTTTGACCCCTCCCAAACCTCCCGCCAAAGGACAAGCGAGTGCATTTGAAGCAAAACTGGTGACAGTCGGCAATGTGAAAGTTGCCAACGGTAGCGATTTCGATGAAAATACTGGCGGGATTATCTCCGGCCGTCGCGTACTTTTGCTAAACGAAGAACAGGCGCGGGCTTTACTATCGCGCATTCAAAACAAGCCTTGGACTGTCACCAATGTCGAAGAACGGCCAGTCACCCGCAAACCTTCGCCACCGTTTACAACCTCGACTTTGCAGCAGGAAGCTAACCGCAAGCTGAGACTGGGGGCGCGGGAAACCATGCGAATTGCCCAAAGTCTCTACGAACGCGGTTTTATCACCTATATGCGGACGGATTCGGTACATTTATCCGAACAGGCGATTACGGCCGCCCGCAGTTGTGTCCAAGAACTTTACGGTAGCGAATACCTCAGCCCGCAGCCGCGCAAATATACAACCAAAAGCAAAGGTGCCCAGGAAGCCCACGAAGCTATCCGCCCTGCTGGTAGCACTTTTCGGACTCCGCAGCAAACCGGACTAGATGGCGTTGACTTCCGCCTCTACGATTTAATTTGGAAACGGACTGTGGCTTCTCAAATGGCTGATGCGCGCCAAACTCACGTCACCCTACTAACTTTGGTGGAAGATGCCGGTTTCCGTTCCAGCGGGAAACGCATCGATTTTCCCGGCTTTTTGCGCGCTTACGTGGAGGGTTCCGATGACCCCGATGCGGCTTTGGAAGACCAAGAGGTGATTTTGCCGGCGCTGAAAGTGGGGGATAAACCTAATTGCAAAGATGTAGAAGCCGTTGGCCACGAAACTCAGCCTCCCGCCCGTTTCACCGAAGCTTCACTCGTTAAAATGCTGGAAAGCGAGGGCGTGGGTCGTCCGAGTACCTATGCGAGTATTATCGGCACTATAGTCGATCGCGGTTACGCCAAATTAATTACCAACGCCTTAATTCCCACATTCACTGCTTTCGCCGTCACAACTTTATTGGAAACACATTTTCCCGATTTAGTAGACACCGGTTTTACTTCCAGAATGGAACAAACCCTGGATGAAATTGCCACCGGCGAAGCTAAATGGCTGCCGTATTTGGACAAGTTTTATCGAGGGGAAACCGGACTTCAAACCCAAGTCAAAGAACAGGAAAGTCAAATCGATGCCAAAGTTGCCCGAACTGTGGTATTGGAGAATATTTCTGCTAAAGTGTGCATCGGTAAATACGGCGCTTACTTGGAAGCTGAAAGCGAAGATGGCCCGGTAAAAGCATCGATTCCCCAAGATTTGACTCCGGCGGATTTAGACCCGGAACAAGTCGAGTTTCTGTTAAAGCAAAAGACTGAAGGCCCGGAACAATTGGGACTTCACCCGGAAACTGGGGAACCGATTTTTGTGCTGATTGGTACTTATGGGCCCTACGTTCAGTTGGGAGAAATCACTGAAACTAACAAGAAACCGAAGCGGAGTTCTTTGCCGAAGGGGACGGACAAGGATAGCATGACGTTAGAGATGGCTGTGAGCTTGCTGACTCTGCCGCGCTTGTTGGGGACTCACCCGGATACGGGGGCGAAGGTGCAGGCTGCTTTGGGGATGTACGGGCCTTATGTGGTGCATGACCAGGGTAAGGTTGGTAAGGATTATCGATCGATCAAGGTTCCTGATGATGTTTTGACTATAGGGCTCGATCGGGCATTGGAACTATTAGCGCAACCAAAAGCCGTTCGGGGTAGCAGCAAAACAGCGACACCTTTGAAGGAATTGGGCGCGCATCCAGAGTCGGGAGAACTCCTCAATGTTTACGACGGCCGTTATGGGCCCTACGTCAAACACGGGGATATCAATGCTTCCTTGTCTAAGGATGAATCAGTGGAGAATTTCACCTTACAAAAAGCACTGGATTTGTTAGCAGCGAAGGAAGCAGCGGGCGGCGGAAAATCTAGCAAGTCGAAGAAGTCAACCAAGACAACTGCGGCGAAGTCGGAAACGGCTGCGAAGAAAACAACTACTGCGAAGAAAACGACTGCGGCGAAGTCGGAAACTGCGGCGAAGAAAACAACTACTGCTAAGAAGGCGGCGACTGCGACAAAGACTAAGAAGAAAACAGAGTGAAATTAGTAAGGAGACGTTGAAATTAGTAAGGACACAGCACTGCTCATAGGTGTCAACTTAAGGTAAAACCGATAGTCCGACAGGGGTTGAAACCCCTGTCTCATAGCGAAAGTCCTCTCAAAGAGGACTGAAGAATTAGTTGATATGTATTGGTTTGGGGCAAATCTTCAGTCGGTTTCAACCGACTTTAGCTATTAGACAGGGGTTTGAACCCCTGTCGGACTCGTGGGATGACTAATGGACTTGGCCGGCTGACAGCTTAAAAGGAGACTTAACATGATTCTAAAGCTATATCAGGAAGTTGCTTTAACTCGTGACTTACCAGAATATCAACTCAGAGCTGGAGATATTGCCACATTGGTTGATTTTGTTCCTCTCTACTGTAGAAGTTCTCCGCCCTGATGAAATCTTAACTGTTCGTTCTTTATTGTCTAGCACTTGACTAGATGCAAAATATGCGATAATTTCGGTTAGCTTAGGTGTTTGTCCCGCATTGGCGAGTTAACACTTAGTTAGACCTTACAAAAATTATATATGTCTTTGACTAGCGATTCAATTCATTGGGCAATTAAGTTTGTACACAGTCATTCTGATGGAGATCTCTTTCCCAAGATTTTAGAGGTCGATGCTATTCACGAAATGGCTGATGATTTTGTGAAGATCATTGAAGGAAAAGATTTAGCATCATTACCTCCTGGTTCTTGCCGTCGTTTCATTGTCCCAAAAGATGAGATAGCATATCGCCAAGCGACACAATTATATCCACAAGATTCAATTATTCTTGCCGCATTAATTTATCAGTATGGTCAAGGTATAGAAAATCGAAGATTACCACCTACAAAAGTATTTAGTTATAGATTTAAACCAGATATTAAATTTGGGCTTTATGCTAGTCAAACTGCATGGAATGATTTTTGGGAAACTGCACATCAAGAGAGTCAAAAATTTTCCACTGTTTTGTATTGCGATGTTGCTGATTTCTATAATCAAATTTATCATCATGTTATTGAGAATCAATTGATTGCTTCAGGATTTCCAAACCAAGCCATAAAATGGATAATTTCTTTATTAGAATCAACAACAGCAGGAGTATCTCGCGGAGTACCAGTAGGTCCTCATTCTGTACATTTAATTGCTGAATGTGCTATGATTCCAATAGATAATACACTTTCTTCTAATGGGATAAGTTTCATACGTTTTGCTGACGATATTGTTATCTTTTGTGAGTCACCTGCTTTGGCAAAACAGACATTAGCCTCTATTGCATCAACTCTTGATAAGCAACAAAGATTAATGCTTCAGAGGCACAAGACCAAGATATATAAAGATGCTGGAGAATTTGGTGATTTGTGTCGCTCTATGGTTGAAGACAGACCAATTAACTCTGATGAAGATAAAGTTTTAAAGACTATCAGGAAATATTCAGGTGGCAATCCTTATGCGATAGTTTCTTACAATGAGGTATCCAATAAAGATTGGAAGACAATATCTGGCGATCTAATTAGAAGTATTATTCAAGAATATATAGAGAAAGAAGAAGTTGATTATATTCGCCTTCGATGGTTTTACAGGAGATTAACACAGATCGGACATCCTGGTGCTATTGATATTTCCCTGGAACAAATTGCAAACTTGGGTCCTTGCTTTGCCAATATATGTACTTATCTGGCTTCTGTACAGTCTATGGAAGAAGAGAGATGGATACAAATTGGAGAAAAATTACTGGCTTTGCTGGAGTCTGATGAAGTACAAGGCAACGAATACTTTCGTCTTTCCATTTTAAGTCTTTTTACCAAAAATCAATACATAAATCATTTTTCAAACCTAGCTGGACGATATTCATCTAGCGATCCATTTGTTAGGAGAGAAATACTTCTTTCAGCCAAACATAATTTAGCTTTTGATTGGCTTCGAGAGCATAAAGAGAGCTATCAAATGATGGATAATTGGCAACAAATAGCTTACATATACGGTAGCTCAGGATTTCCAAGAGATGAGAAGAAGTATTTCTTAAATAGGTGTACATTCAGTAGGCCATTTGAGGAGGTCTTGGCTAGATGGGCAAAGAAAGCCTAACCATTCGGTTACACCGTGAGTGCGATTCGTACAGTGCAGCAATTCTACAACATCAATGAATGTTGTGGCGAGATTTGGATTGAGGCCGATCGCATATTTTGCGCGAACCATTATGCAGTAGCATTAATTTGTCTCTTTCTTTGCAAATCTTTCATGCGGCGAGATTCAATATTCTACAAACTTTTCGGACAAGCGCCCACTTTGCTGTTCGATCTACTGGCGACAACTCCAGCAAATGCTGCCAATTATCGCTTTGACTCGGTTGCAGTCAAAGAACCTAAATTTGAAATTGACGGCGTATTTTTGCCCCCAGAATCT
>REAP01000022.1 GCA_004294385.1 Oscillatoriales cyanobacterium
CTTGGCTAAAACGTGAAAGCTTACCGAGGGATAACCGCTCCCATGCTCCCGATGAAGTAAGAAGCAAATGTCTAGACTTGTCTAGGATTTGTATAGCAGATAGGCGCTAATATGGCTAGCCTATTTTTTTTTAATTGGGAATTGGGCATGGGGCATTGGGCATGGGGCATTGGGAATTGGGCATTATTGACCCTTCGACTACGCTCAGGGGACGAACGAATAACGAATAACGAATAACGAATAACGAATAACGAATAACGAATAACGAATAACGAATAACTAATCTTTAACCTTCTCGTACCATCCAGACAAGCATCGACAAAATTGTCTCGACGGGAGGAAACGGATAATCCCTGACATCAATAGTCACAATTTGCCCTTCGAGCTTCATAAATCTCCAAGCAGTGCCGGTAGTGACTGAACCGTAAATAATCGGAATTGAATTATTATTAATTTCATTAAATCTTTGAGCCGCCACCATTTCAGCGATGCACTGCCCCAAACCGCTGTTAATGTTATCTTTCTTCGCTTCTACTAGCACAACAGCAGGTGCTTCTATCTCAAATTGCTCAGGAGAGCGACTGATTAAAAAATCGCAAACTCCGTTTAATCCCGCTGCGGTATCGACTGTGAAATCAGTGCCGGAAAATACACTGATTTCGCGGTTAAGCAACCGTTTGACTTCCAAAAGTGTGGGAGCGATAATTAGTTCTGATTTGGCTTTTTCCGTTCCTACTGCGATCGCCCAAGGCACTGTATCTGCCAACAAACCTGCTAAAATGGCACTAGGTGCGATCGGCTCAATTTCTGGCAAAAAGCGCCCGCCTTCAACTGAGGTCAATCCGAAGCTTTGCTTAACTTTTCGCAGTGTAAAATCGCTGTATGCCATAATTTTGATTTCAAATTTAATCAAATGCTACATTAACATTATCCCTAATTGTCCGAGTCCCTTTCACCCAGTAAGTATTGTTCTGATAGTCTGTATAAGATTTAGCGGCTAGAACTTGCATAAGTTTATTTTGATCTAAACTATGTCTAATTATAGTCTTGCGGTCTAACATTCTATGCCAGGTGTCAACTGCGCTCATCCACACAGTCAAGAGCCGACCGATCGCCCATCCTGACATATTGCCACAAATTCAGCTTGCAGAAAGTACCACAAACGTGATACCGTTAGAGCTTGTGTCCAAATAACACCATTCCATGCCAAAACTCAAAACTCGCAAAGCAGCCGCAAAGCGCTTTAGAGCGACCGGCACCGGTAAAATTGTGCGCCGCAAAGCTTACAAAAGCCACTTGCTCTCTCACAAAAGTTCAGCCCGCAAAAGCCGCCTATCTAAATTGGTCGTCATCGATGAGACCAACGATGCTAACGTGCGGTTAATGCTTCCATACTTGTAAAGTTTAACGGTAATCAACGATGACACGGGTAAAACGCGGTAATGTCGCTAGAGCGCGCCGCAAAAAAATTCTCAAACTAGCCAAGGGATTCCGAGGCGCACAGTCCAAACAGTTCCGCACAGCTAACCAACGGGTGATGCAAGCCCTGCGTAACGGTTATCGCGATCGCAAAAAACGCAAACGTGACTTCCGCCGTCTGTGGATTGCTCGGATCAATGCAGCATCTCGCTCGCACGGCACGAGTTATAGCAAACTGATCGGCAACATGAAGAAAGCCAACATCGAAATCAATCGCAAAATGCTGGCACAAATGGCAATCATTGACCCCGCAACATTTGGCAAAGTCGTGGAAATGGCCAATCGAGCCGCCGCCTGAAAACTTGAATAGTTTTCCGAAGGAAGAAATAAGAAGTAAGAAGGATTTAGTTATCTGCCAGAGAAGGAAGACTTCTTAGATAAATCTAGGAAATTGAGACCAATTTTCCTTCTTTGTTCTTACTTCTGGCTTCTTACTTTTTGATAGTGATATCCTGGACAATTGCGTCCACCCTTTTCTATTTTTTCTAAAATCTCAGTGGCAAATCTCAGTGATTGCCATTGCACTAAAATAAACAAAAGCTTCCAAATACCAACCCAATTTTAAAAGCATGGATAGCAATTTACTCATTATTTACGTGTCAGTCTTGCTACTCATACTAGGCAGCGCTTCCTGGTTTATTGTACGTCAGATTTTCACAACTCGGAATCGGGAAATGTCCCTAGAACGCTTAGAAAATAAGCTAACCACAGTGAAGGGAACTGCACAGGAATACTACGAACTGGGCAGTATTTATCTAGATAAGGGTCTGTATTCCCAGGCAATCTTACTATTTCAGAAAGCCCTGAAATCCCAAGATTTAGAAGGCGCTGAAAATTCAGCCATTATTTACAATGCTCTGGGTTTCGCACACTTTAGTCAAGAACAGTACGACATTGCCATTCGTCATTACAAAGAAGCTATCAACTTGCAGCCTGAATATGTCACATCAATTAACAATTTGGGTCACTCCTATGAGCGCAAGAAATTAGTAGCTAAAGCTTTGGAAATGTACGAAGAAGCTCTAAAATACGAGCCAGAAAATGATACGGCTAAACGACGAGTAGAATCCCTCCGCAAGCGGTTTGTCAGCTCTAGTTGAGTCTAGGTGCGATCGGCAATATAGATTCTGAAAACCTGGCTTCATCAAGAAACCAGGTTTTTTTATCTTAGCTAAAAATACTAATCTTCTATTCTCCAACCCCAAATCTAAAATCTAAAATCGATCGACCTGAGATGATATAAATACTCAAAAGAATTAGTTGTGCCGATAAATACATCTGCTACAACTTGATCGAGTTTATTTTGTAGGGTGAAAATCCCTAATAGAATAGACATTAGGTAAGATAAATATCAAAAACAGAGTCAGTGGTCATCGGGTTCTTAATTCTCAACGCCTGCCTTCGCAATCGCTGGATTGTTTGAGATACCCTGACTATATGATAGATATATTGATTCCTGTTAGCCTGTATTGTCCACTAATGTAGACTTTTTGGGCGTTGCGATCGCTACGCGATCGCAACGCCCCAGCATAAAATACTGTCAAAATAAAAGCAGTACGTGCAAAGCTGGTCATTTCTAAACAATTGAAGGAGAAGAACGTAGTGACATCAATTCTCGTTGTCGAAGATTCGTGGTTGACTCGCAGGGTGATCTGCAAAATTTTGCGAGCAGAAGGATACGAGACTTGGGAAGCATCAAGTGGCCCGGAAGCCCTAGAACTCCTAGAGACTCAGACCCCAGACTGTATGCTTTTGGATCTCCTGATGCCCGACATGGAAGGTAGGGAAGTCCTGCAAGCTCTGCGCGAGAGAGGGATTACAGTTCCTGTGATCGTCATTACCGCAGACATTCAAGCCACCACCCGCGAAGAGTGCATGGAACTCGGAGCCCTCGCAGTCATCCACAAAATGCCCAACTCCGACGAACTGGTTGGGTGGATCAAAAAAGCTCTCAGTGTCAGTGAGGAGAGCACCCCATGAAATTGACCGATCGACAGCTCGATGCTTTGCAGGAACTCGTTAACATCGGAATCGGTCAAGCAGCAGGGATCTTGAACGACATGATCGAATCTCCCATTCGCTTGCAAATCCCCTACCTCCAAATCCTGACTCCCAACGACGTACAAGAACAGTTAGAGCGGCACCTCAACGGCGAGCAAATCTCCGCCGTTCAGCTCAAATTCACAGGCTCCTTTGGAGGGATTGCTCAGCTAGTCTTTCCTACCAACAGCGCAGCAACCCTCGTGACAATGCTCACTGGGGAAGAAGCCGGAACTCATGACCTAGATTCGGTCAAAATTGGTACGCTAAGTGAAGTAGGAAATATTGTGATCAATGGGGTCATGGGTGCGATCAGCAATGTACTTCAGCAGCGTTTGAATTACTCCATTCCCAATTACACTGAAGGGACGATCGCCACTTTGCTAATATCTGGCGGTTTGACTGCCGATACAGTTGTATTATTAGCCCAGACTCGTTTCATGATTGAGAAGCTTCACATTGAAGGAGATATCATCCTCATTTTCAATGTCAGTTCTTTTGATACCTTGTTGGCTGCTATCAATCAACTTGCCGGGGGTCTATGAGCCAGGAGAGCAAAACTATTGAGCAAAAGTTTGGGGTTCTCGACAGCGTACCAGTCGGCGCCTGCCTGCTGCGAGATGATTTTGTGGTTCTGTTTTGGAATACCTGTCTGGAAGACTGGACGAAAATTCCCCGCAGTCAAATGTTGGGCACAAACATCACAACCCATTTTCCTCACCTTCTCCAGGTAAAGTACGCAACTCGCTTCCAGCAAATCTTTGCAGGAGGCCCGCCCACAATTTTTTCTTCTCAAATTCACAAGTACCTGATTCCGGCAACTTGGCAAGACGGCCAGCAACGCATCCAGCAAACTACTGTCACGGCAGTGCCTGCCCAACAGACGGGCATGGCAGAAGTGGAAATCGAAAACTTGGTTGGACTGAATCTTGAGTTGCAAGCAGAATGCACTTTCGGAGTCGAAGAAGCCACAAGTGCTTTTTTGTCTTGGGAATCCCCACTCTCAATTCCGTCACCAATGTGGCCGGGATTAACTTGCCAATCGTTCTACGCGCTGCTGGTGATTCAGGATGTCACCGACCTCACCCACCGCATTCAAGCTTACCGGAATATGCGGGATCAGGCTTTGGAAGAAGTAAAAGTGCGCCAGCGGGTGGAGGAAGAATTGCGATCGAGCCAGTATTTTATCCAGCAGATTGCTGACGCAGCGCCTTATTTGTTGTATATCTATGACTTGACTGAACAACGCAATGTCTACATCAACGGTCAAGCTTCTAACTTACTGGGCTACACGCCACAGGAAATTCTACAGATGGAAACGGCTTTGTTTTCCAGGTTAGCCCATCCCGAAGATTCGCCCCTACTGGCCCAGCACGTACACAAATTTCCCTCAGCCCAAGATGGCAGTATTTTGGAGTTGGAGTATCGGCTGAAACATCGATCGGGCGAATGGCGCTGGTTTCGCTGCCGTGACCAAGTTTTCGCCCGCACAACCGAGGGCCTGCCAAAACAAATTTTTGGTACTGCTCAAGATATCACGGAGTACAAGCGGGCAGAAGAAGCACTGCGACAGCAGAACGAACGAGAACTGTTGATGGCAACGATTACTCAGCACATCCGCCAGTCTCTGGATTTGGACGAAGTGCTCAACACGACAGTCAACGAAGTACGCCAGTTTCTGCAAGCCGATCGGGTGATGATCGTCCGCTTTCACCCCTGTACGGGCAGTCTCTGCGCCGCCCCGGCGACGGGGGCTGTAACGGTGGAATCTGTAACTCCTAACTGCCGGCCGATGCTGGGAGAAACGTTGCAAAATTTCTGTTTTGATGAGTTCTATATCGAAGCGTACCAACATCGGGCGATCCGACCGATCGCAGATATCTGCACCGCCAATTTACCACAATATCAAATTGATTTACTGGCACAATTTGATGTCAGAGCTTATTTAGTCGTGCCCTTGGTGCAAGGGGAGGAGTTGTGGGGGCTGCTGATGGCCCACCAGTGCAGTCCCAGACAGTGGATCCAGTTGGAAGTCGAGTTACTGTCTTCTCTGGCTACCCAGTTGGCGATCGCCATCAAGCAAGCAGAACTTTATCAGCAGTTGCAAGCTGCGAATCTTAAATTAGAGCGCTTAGCCACTTTGGACGAGCTCACCCAGTTAGCCAACCGTCGCCGTTTCGACCAATATCTGGAAATGGAGTGGCGCAGACAGTCGCGGGAACAAACGCCTCTGTCCCTGATTCTGTGCGATATTGATTCTTTTAAAAGTTATAACGATACCTATGGGCATCCAGGGGGAGATGAATGTTTGCGACAAGTGGCTGGGGCGATCGGCGATGCAGTCGATCGCCCGGCCGATTTAGTCGCTCGTTACGGAGGCGAAGAATTTGCCGTTATTTTGCCCAATACCAAAATTCAAGGGGCTGTGCAAGTAGCCGAACACATACAACTCAAAATCGCAGCTTTGCAGCTTCCTCACGCAGGTTCTCAGGTAAGTCAGTACGTCACCGTCAGTTTGGGAGTAGCGAGTATTGTTCCTGGATCTGAATCGGTCGCCTCCATTCTGATTGCCGCCTCTGATCAAGCGCTATACCAAGCAAAAAGACTGGGGCGCGATCGAATCCACGTTTACCAGCCAGACTCTGCTTCTGGTAAACAAAACGGGACAATAACTCCCGTAATCCCTGTAGATATTTCCATACCCAATACTAATTTGCCCTTTCCTACAAACGTTTAATTTCCTCAAAAGTGATATTTTGGTTATTTGTAATTTGTGATCTGTTATTTTTTATATCAATTCCGGTGGGTAATATTAATTCCGATGCCACCGGATTTGATCTTAATTTTTGATCTGACTGCTTACCATTGAGACTCAAAACCCTTAAGGCGCTGCCGCCGCCCTGCGGTTCGCAACCTCCAGATTTAATTTATATTCTGCCGCTTTTTGCTGAGCCTTTTGATGATTCGGGCTAGTTTTTGGTACCGAATTCATAAGTTGAACAGCTTTCTGCCAGTCCGCCGCTACTGCGTTCCACTCAGTTTGGGACTGAGCTGTTTGCGCCAGAATAGCTGCTTTCTGAGCCTGATTAACTGCTACCCTCCAATTGTCTAACTTAGGCGTGGCGGCAGAGGCTGCTGGCGAGGCGGGCTTGGGCGCAGGAGATGTGGCTGCCGGAACTGGGCTTGCTGGTTTCGTAGCAGCATTTGGAGCTGCACTGGCAGTGGCACTGGGAGTGGCAGCAGAGGCGGTCGATGGAGATGGAGATGGTTTCCCTTCGTTAGGTGCACTCGGAGAGGGAGAGACGGGTTTAGATGCGCCTGATGTGGCTTTCGAGGAGGGCTTTATGACGACCGGAGGACTTGGTTCAGAGGTCGAATCGCTGGAAAATGGTGGACTTTTTGTAAAAAACAGCCCTGCCAGGGCGAGCACAGGGACTAATATCCCTACAGGTATTACCCATTTGGGGAATTGCTTTTTGGGAGGTGGAGTTTCCTCGTCGTCGTCTTCCTCGTCGTCGTCGTTTTCGTTGTCTCCATCGAAGTCTTCGTCTTGATAATAGTCTCCAGCTTCGGACTCAACATCATCTAAACCTACAGAGTCGTTAGACATTGAAGTCTCATCTTCATAGAGCATTGGCGAGGTCGGTATTAGCTCTATTTGGTCTTGCCAGGCTGGGGAGTCTTGACCTGTTTCTATCCCATAAACTTTGACTGTGTGAATTGATTCTAGTCCCAGTTTAGTCATCCCGGTGCGGATGAAATCGACCAATACCATTTGATCCGGTACTTTGCCTGACTCCAGAAATATGTGGAGGCAGCCGTTGTCCCGCGTCACTTCGGCGTTGATGCCTTTGGGTTTTAGTGTACGGTTGATGCTAGATGCGATCGCTTGTGGATCGCCCTGCTTGAGAAGTTCCCGCGGGTTCTGTTGTGTCATGGCTAGCGCTCTTTTGGGGGGCTTATAGCTGCATAATAAAAGCTATGCACATCTTTTTTACTTCAAATTGGTGCGATCGGACAATATTTATTTATGAGATTATCTGCTATACAATACTTAGTTAAACTTATTTAAGGTTCACCATTGAATTAGAAGCAATTTTTAGAATGTGAGCAGTAGGGCAAATTTAGCAGAAAATGAGAACCTTGTCAACTCTACCAGCATCAATCAGAATGGGCTCAGGTTCGATCGCACATGACCAATCAAATGAATCAGATAACAATTAAGTTTTTACCAGTTAATGAAACAAGCTAGAAAGTTCTATAACTTTGGTTTGGAGGGTTGATTTTTCTTCTCGCCCCCGCTTTAAAGAGGCTTCTAATTCTAGCAGTAAAGGTAAGGTTTTTTGGAGTTTTTCTAAGCTGGCGTTTTTGACTTCTTGGCGAAAGTAGTATACTCGTTTGGGATTGCCGAGGTCTAGAGCTTGAGCAATTTTGTCATCCCGATCGCCCGACTCGATCATTGCTTTCACCCACAGCCAAATCCGAAACTTACCTGTCAATCCTGCCACAATCCTTAATCCAGGCTCGTTGCGGCCGGTTAAACCTGCCAATAAATCCAAGGCTTCCTCGGTATGTCCTTGGCGAATTGCATCGGCTAGCTCGAAGGTATTCTGGGCGTGAGAGTTGACCAATTTGCCCACATCTTCTGGTGTCAAAGGTTGACTACGGTTTCCGGCAAATAGTCGCAATTTTTCGAGTTCGCTGTATAACTGTCGAGTGTCGCTACCGATCGATTCTGCCAAAAATTCGATCGCCGTGGCGGTCAACTTTACCCCCATTTCCCCGGCGACTTGACGCACCCGCTGAGCTAATTCTTTGTCATTCCAAGGCGGAATCGGCGAAAACTCTCGCACTTGGGCGGACTTGACGAGTAACTTGGTAGACTTGAGGCGACTGTCAGGTTTTTTGACCGATGTCAGCAGCAGCACGGTAGTGTCGGGAATAACTGGCAGAGTCCGTTCCAATTGGGCTAAAAGTTCTGGAGAACACTGCTGGGCTACAGTGGTATTGGCTAGCCAGACAAAACGACTGCCGGTACCAAAGGGTGGTGTCAAAGCTCGATCGAGTCCTTCGACCACAGCCTCCGCGCGATCGGCCATAATCTTGTCATAATTAAAACTAGCCCAGTTGGGATCAACGGCACTTTGGCGTAAACTGGTCACAGCTTGCCCCATCGCAAAGTCGTCTTCTCCCCAAAAAAAGTAAATTTGCATTTCTAGTACAGAGCCACCCAATAATGGTGTATTATATAAAGTTTGTTGCAAATAGTTAAAGATTTTATTCCATAGTTTTTACATTTTGCACTGTTCTCAAAGATCTAGAATTCAAGAAAGTGGCGGTGGTTCTACGTCACTCAAAAAAAGCCCTTGTAAAAAGGGAAAAAGAAGCCTTAAATGCCCAAAGCTATTAATTAGCGCGAGGAAATAGATATTGGACGATACTTATCAAGCTTATGTAAATCGGGTAGCGCGAATGACGCTGCTGGACTCCTACAAGTCCCAGATAGAGCACATTCAGGAATCTCCCAAATTTGAACTGGACGAAGCTGGTGTCAAAGTTGCAGTGCCTTTTCCCGGCTATTCGGT
Organism: Oscillatoriales cyanobacterium; assembly: GCA_004294385.1. GTDB lineage: Bacteria > Cyanobacteriota > Cyanobacteriia > Cyanobacteriales > Microcoleaceae > Microcoleus. The sequence continues at coordinate 9,105 of REAP01000022.1, forward strand.
GATTACGCCACCTGCTGGGGATGATGCAGAAAATGCTGCACTATATGCTAACTTACACTCTGCTCAACAACGGCTATTGCAGGAACTCCATCCTGGTTCCTTGATCGCACTACCTCCTGATAGCTTCCATGTAACTGTGGCAGATTTGATTTGGAGCAGTGCTTTTCGAGATGCTGCTGATAAAAATCCTGAATTTGACGTGCAATTACGTGAGCGCATGGCCGATCGTTTTGCTACCTCAAAACCAGTCCAAGCGGGGAGGCCTCCGATTCGGTGGATAGTTCTGGGTTCTATGGTGATGACTAGAGCGATAGGTGTCTGTGTTGCACCGATGGACGAAAACTCTTATAAACAAATTCTAGAGTTTCGGCGATCGATCTATCAAAATCCCGATTTAATTGGTTTGGGAATTGAACAGCAATATCACTTTACTGCACACATTACCCTGGGCTATTTTGGGGACACTGGGCCGAATCTAGACCGTTCTCGACTTTGCAGTTTACTGTCTGAGTTAAACGACGAATGGCTGGATACGCCGCAACAACTGTCGGTACATCGAGCCGAATTGCGGAAGTTTGATGACATGAACCGCTATTATCGGGAACCAGACTGGCCTGTTTTTGAATTTTAAGGAAGGGGAAGTTCGGCAGCGGATTTTGTAACGGATTTAACGGATGGGGGATGGAGGGAAGTTCGGCAGCGGATTCTGTAACGGATTTAACGGATTGAAGGAAGTTCGGCAGCGGATTCTGTAACGGATTTAACGGATTGAAGGAAGTTCGGCAGGAAGTTCGGCAGCGGATTCTGTAACGGATTTAACGGATTGAAGGAAGTTCGGCAGCGGATTCTGTAACGGATTTAACGGATTGAAGGAAGATTTTCGCATCTCCCTTCATCTCCCCATCTCCCGCTCTCCCTTGTGCACCACAACAGATATTACCGATTAAATGGTTTAATTGTTTTGGCTTGGCAATAAAGTCAAGTAAAAAAATATAATTAACCAGGAAAAATTAGCTAGTCTAGTTTTTTGATTTTTGCTCAAAAAGTGACTGTACACGTCGTTGGTATCGGTTTGGATGGATCTGCTGGGCTGAGTGCATCAGCACGGCAGATTGTAGAAATGGCCGCTCTGCTAGTAGGGAGCGATCGCCATTTAAGTTATTTTACACAGCAATCCTGCGATCGCTGGGTGTTGGAAGATGTGACCGCCGCAATTCTAGAAATTCGGCGATGGCTGGCATTAAATGCGAATTTGGAGCCAAATGCAGAGACTTTTTCGCCCCCTTCGCCTCAACTGATTGTAATTTTGGTGGCGGGCGACCCGCTGTTTTATGGCTGGGGAAAGTTGTTAATTGCTCAATTGCCAGCAGCAAAATTGACTTTTCACCCCCATGTCAGCTCGATGCAGTTGGCTTTCAATCGCTTGCAAATCCCTTGGCAAGATGCACATTTTGTGGGTTCCCAGGGACTTTATTTTGAGGAATTGACTGCCAAACTTAAACTCGGTGTCGAGAAGATTGCGGCGCTAGTGGATGAAATTCACACTCCGGCTGCACTGGCAAATTTGGTGCAGGCTCTAGATTTGCCTACACGCTACGAATTTTGGGTTTGCGAAAATTTGGGGTCTGCGGACGAACGAGTGGGGTGCAGAACTCTGTCAGCTTTGTTGGAAGAGTCTTTTGCACCCCTGAGTGTGGTGGTGATGCTGCGGGTATCTGGGATGGCGACGGTGGAATCTTGGGATTTGGAAAAGTTACCTTTGTTGGGTGTACCGGATGGGGCTTTTATCGGTTGTGGCGATCGCCCTGGTTTGACGGTGGAACGGGAAGTGCGAGTATTAGTGTTGGGGCAATTGGCTTTGCAATCGGGACAGGTGGTTTGGGATGTGGGTGCTGGGAATGGTGCTGTGTCGATCGAAGTTGCTCGTTTATTCCCGCAGTCTCAGGTTTATGCGATCGAACAAACGGTTTCTGGTATTTCGGCGATCGAGTTCAACTATACCCGTTTTGGGCTGCAAAATCTGTTCTCGATTCACGGCACCGCCCCGGAAATTCTGCACCGCTTGCGTCCTCCAGACCGGATTTTCATTGGTTGTAGTGGTGGAGGGTTGACTAAAATTTTGGGTGTTTGCGCCCTGCGGCTGCTCCCTGGAGGTTCGATGGTGCTAGTTTTGGATGTTTTGGAGGATGTTGCTTCTGTTTTGAGCTGGATGGGCGATCGGGTGCGCCGGGAACCGCACTGGAGTTATCGGATTCTGCAAGTGCAGTTATCTCGTTCTTTGTTGGCGGGGAATTTGACTCGTTTTGATCCGTTGCGGCCAGTTTCGATCGTTACAATCGATCGGCTTTTGGATTGATGTGGAATGATTTAACCGCAGATGTAGGCAGATAAACGCGGATGAACGCAGATAAGACTGTTGCAGAAAAAACTGGTTTCTCTCTCTTCTGGGACTCTGCGTCAGCAACAGGCAAGATGCCTGTTCCACAAAGAGTGAATTTCTTGTGGGATGGGCATCCTGCCCGTCCATAAAAGGCAAGATGCCTGTTCCACAAAGAGTGAATTTCTTGTGGGATGGGCATCCTGCCCGTCCGTTCCACAAAAAGTAAATTTCTTGTGGGATGGGCATCCTGCCCGTCCATAAAAGGCAAGATGCCTGTTCCACAAAAAGTAAATTTCTTGTGGGATGGGCATCCTGCCCGTCCATAAAAGGCTAATTGAGAATGGTGCAAGATCTCAGATACAACCGAATTTGCCATAAATTCTAGCTGATTCCTTTTTGCATTAGAAATAGTAGGGTTCCTGTTGTTAGTAATAACATAATTCCGGCGGCACCAGCTAGGGGTTTTTCTGCTATTCCTGTAATCCATTGGGGTACTTTTTGGCTAGGTTTAATTAGTTTAGCTGTATCTACGATGGTGATTCCCCAAATCCAACCTGCGTGAAGCCCGATCGCAATTCCTAGACTACCACCATCTGTGACGCGGGCTAGGGCTAAAACCATCCCCATCAGCCACAATCCGGGGAGTTGAGGTATGGTTTCTTTGGGTGCCCAGATCAGGTGGGCGATCGCAAAAATGAAACTGGCGATCACGGTGGCTGTTACTATTGAGTAATCTTGTTGCAGTAAATTTGGCAAACAGCCCCGAAAAATCAACTCTTCTGTTGCACTAATCCACAGCGCTAATAACAAAATCAGCAGAGTCGAAGGATTGAGGATTGAAGCCCAAGGATTAATGATTTGTTCGCTGCTTTTGGTTTCCACTTCGCTGTTTTGTAGTTGAATCCAACCCAAGGCTAATTGTAAGCCGAATAAAATGGCTAAGCTGACTATTCCTAATCCTAATCCTAGCAGTGCAGAAATTAAAGTTGCGGGTTGCCAAAACAAACCCCAGTCAGCAAGAGATACGCTTTCTATCCAGGTTGTCGCCCATAATATCAAGGGGACAATTAGGTAGAGAGAAGCTACTAATGGCAGTTTTTTGTTTCCCAAGGGTTGGGGTGGTTGCCATTTCAGGGCGATTGCGACGATAATTGCGATCGGCAACCATAGGCAAGTCCAAGTTAAGAAAAAAACTATTACTTTGACAAGGGCTGGTATTGACGGCGACAGGAGTCGCAGGTTAGTTAGACTGTTCCACATTTAAGCATTTTTGCGATCGGTTCACAACAGAATAGAATAAAGGATCAATTCTTTTGCAGGCATATTCTGCTACTCTTAAATTTTACAGCTATTTTGGCAGTAGCAGACACTACCGCTCCAAAATTATTGAGGAAAGTTTTATGCCTGCGATCGCACAATCTCCCAATTTATCCATTTTACAAGAAATCAACTCAGGATTACCCAATATTTGCGGCTCGGAAGCAGAAATTAGTGCCGCAGTCAATAGCAACGAACCAGTCTTTCTACCTACGACAAACCTCCGCCTCGAAAATATTCAAGCCGGATTCGCCTGCGCCCTGCATATGCACCAACCCACAATTCCGGCTGGTGCAAACGGCGAACTAATCTGCAATCTTCAGAATATGTTTGAACATCCCAACCAAGGAGACAATCATAACGCCGGAGTCTTTGCTTGGTGCTATTCCCGCATGGGAGAATTCATTCCCCAACTGATTGCTGAAGGTTGCAATCCGCGAATTATGCTCGATTATTCCGGCAATTTGTTGTGGGGATTGCAGCAAATGGGACGCGACGATATTTTTGATAATCTCAAGCGAATTACTTGCGATCCGCAATATCAACCTCACGTAGAATGGCTGGGGACAATGTGGAGTCATGCCGTAATTCCTTCAACTCCAATTCCTGATATCAAACTCCAAATTCAAGCATGGCAACATTATTTTGCATCAATTTTTGGCTTGGATGCCCTGAAGCGTGTCAAAGGTTTTTCGCCTCCAGAAATGCACTTTCCTAATCATCCTGATACGCTTTATGAATATATCAAAGCTTTAAAAGAATGTGGCTACCGCTGGCTGATGGTACAAGAACATTCTGTAGAAAATATTGATGGTTCGGGATTGTCGCAAGACCAAAAATATATTCCCAACCGTTTGATGGCGCGCAATTCTCACGGTGAAACAATCAGTATCACGGCTTTGATTAAAACCCAAGGTTCTGATACGAAATTGGTCGGTCAAATGCAGCCGTATTACGAAGCAAAAGGACGTAATAAACAGCTAATTGGTAATGTCACAATTCCTTCTTTGGTGACTCAGATTGCTGACGGTGAAAATGGCGGCGTGATGATGAATGAATTCCCCAGTGCTTTTATGAAAGCTTGGCATGAAAATCGCGAACAAGGTGGCGGAAAATCTGGTGTTGTTGGTTTAAACGGTACTGAATATTTGGAGATGATTGAAGCGGCGGGTGTTAATCCTGATGATTATCCGATTTGTCAGGGAATCAACCAGCACAAAATCTGGCAGTTAGTCGATGCTGATAGTGCGACACCGGAAAAGGTCGAAAGTGCGATCGCCCAAATCAAGCAAACCGACCATAATTTTCACATGGATGGTGCTTCTTGGACTAACGATTTGAGTTGGGTGAAAGGCTACGAAAATGTCTTGGAACCGATGAATCTACTCAGCGCTGCATTTCACAAAAAATATGACCCGCTGGTGCAGCAAGATGCTAGCATTACTAAGCAGTTTGAATATCAACAAGCTTTGCTTTATAACTTGTTAGTGCAAACAAGCTGTTTCCGCTATTGGGGACAGGGAACTTGGACTGATTATGCACGGGAACTTTATAATCGTGGTGCTGCTTTAATGAAGTAGGAAAAGTTTGTAGTTGCGGTGTGAAAAAAAACCCGCAACTGCGAATTTTACCAAAGTGCGATCGCTTGACTGGTCGCATTTTTTTAATCGCAAAAACCGTGATATATTATGAAAATCTTATTAATATCAAGAAAATGAATAAAAAACAAATTTTAAATTCCCAAAAAAGTCAAGTTATTGAGGCACTAAAGCAGGATTATTTTCCAATGATCCCGCAGCTTCCGAGGAACTGGCCACCAGAGCAACATGAAAAAAATCGATTGAGCCGTTCTTTGGCTGCATTTGCGATCGCCAATCTTGCCGATATTACCCCAGCTCAAGCGGCTAACTCAATTATCAACGGGGAAAATGACAATGGGATTGATGCCATTTATTTCGACCGGATGAAAAATTTGCTTTTGTTGGTGCAGGCTAAGGCTGGGAATGCTCCAAACATGGGTGATAATAAAAAATTTTGTGATGGGATTAGAGATTTAGTCGATCGACGTTTTCAGAAATTTAATGATGGCTTTACGCGCTTGCAGCAAGATGTTGAAGATGCTTTAAATACTAACGGGGTAAAAATAGTTGGCTGTAATATATATCTTGATGAAAGCCTGAGTTCTCATGTGATTGCGGATCTTAATCAGTTAGAAACTGAACTGAATCAGTTCGATCGACGTTTTGAATGGCAAGATTTAAATATTGGCATAACACATGGTTGGTTGACAGCCAAACAAGCGATCGCCCCTATTGATGTAGTCTTGACGTTGGAAAACTGGCATTGTTTGGATCGGCCGCGTAGGGCATTTTATGGATTGGTTAAGGCTTCAGAACTTGCATCTTTATATCAACAACATAATAAGTCGCTTTTTGAGAAAAATATCCGTTATTACCTAGGTGCAGAGGATGTTAACTTAGCGATTGCGGAAACTGTCAAAGAGCAACCATCTGAACTATTTTATCTCAACAATGGTCTGACGATTACTTGTTCGGTAATTAGTCTGCCATCGGGACATAAACAGGAATCAACTCAATTTACTTTAAAAGGTTTTTCCGTCGTAAATGGGGCGCAAACGGTAGGAGCGATCGCTTCTGTTTATAATGCTAATGGTTCAATATCTGCTGATGCCAAGTTATTAGTTACAATTATTGAAGTGGGGACGGAAACTGATAATATTGGCGAAAAAATTACTGGGGCAAGAAATACGCAAAATGCTGTGCGCGATGTTTATTTTGCCGCGTTAGATCCCAATCAAGAACGTTTGCGACAGGAATGTATGGTATCGAATATTATTTATGAATATCGACCATCGGCGGAGCGGAATCAGGATGCGATTACGATTGAACAGGCCGCAGTTGCTCTTGCTTGTTTTAGCGGTGATACGGAAATAGTGGTTGCAGCAAAGAGAGAAATTAGTCAGCTTTATAAGCGTTATTATGGTATATTGTTTAGTGATGCGATTTCAGGAGTTACGCTTTGTCGTTATGTGCGAATCTTTCAATATCTGGATGAAATTTTTTCGGCTTCTGAACAGGCTGCAACAGGTCAACAAAAAAAGTTTTATAAGCACGGTAGATTTTTTATTCTAGATATTCTTGCAAGACGCTATAAACCTTTGCTGAATAAGCATGAAGTTGATTTATCTGAGGATGATAAAATACAACTTTCACGAATTGGCATAGAGATTGCTGAGGTTGTTTACACTGTTGCTGAATCGAACTTTGCTAGTGACAATAAGGGATATCTTGCTATTTTTAGAAATATCACAGATGTTAAGCCTTTAACGAGTGAGGTGATGCAGGAGTTAGATCGCAGGGATGCTCAGGCTTAAAATCCGAATATACCTACAGTTTAACTTGTGAGATAGATATTAATTATGAATAAGAAGCAGAGACTAGAATTAACCTGGATTGGTAAGGATATTCGCCCCAAGCTGGAGCCGCGAATTTTGCTGGAAGATCCAGAGAGGTCTTATCATGCGGCGCATCAGGTGAGTGAAAATGATATTTTTGATAATCGCTTAATTTTCGGGGATAATTTGTTGGCTCTCAAGGCTTTGGAGTCAGAGTTTGCAGGAAAAGTTAAGTGTATTTTTATCGATCCGCCATATAATACAGGGTCAGCTTTTGAACATTATGATGATGGAATTGAACATTCTATCTGGCTTGGTTTAATGCGCGATCGTTTAGAGATTATTCGACGTTTATTATCAGAAGATGGATCGCTGTGGATCACTATTGATGATAATGAAGCGCATTATTTAAAAGTGATGTGTGACGAGATTTTTGGGCGCGTAAATTTTGTTGCGAATGTAGTCTGGCAGAAGAAGTATGCGGCATCGAATGATGCACTATGGTTCAGTAACGATCATGACCATATTTTAGTTTATGCAAAAGTTAAAACCTCTTGGAAACCTAATAGACTTCCTCGAACTGAAAAATCAAACTCAGCATACAAAAATCCTGATAATGATCCTCGTGGTGCTTGGCAATCAGACAATTATACTTGTAACAAATCTATTGATGAGCGTCCTAATCTATACTATCCAATCACTAATCCAAATACTGGTCAAATTATTCTCCCTAAGAAAACGGCAGTATGGAGATATTCGCGTGAGAGACATGAAGATAATGAACAACAGGGCTTAGTGTATTGGGGAGTAGAAGGAAAGAACTCTGTACCTCGCTTCAAGAGATTATTAAGTGCGGTTTCTGACAAAGGAGGAGTACCACAAACAATATGGACATGGGAAGAAGTGGGTCATAATCAAGATGCTAAACGAGAGCAGTTGCAACTTAATGCACAAGAACCATTTTCAACTCCTAAACCTGAAAAGCTACTAGAACGTATTCTTCAACTTGCCACTAATCCCAAAGATATTGTTCTTGATTCCTTTGCAGGATCGGGAACAACAGGCGCAGTCGCGCAAAAAATGGGAAGACGCTGGATTATGATTGAACTCGGCGAACATTGTCATACCCATATCATTCCCCGACTCAAAAAAGTAATTGATGGCGAAGATAAAGGTGGAATTAGTAAAGCAGTTAACTGGAAAGGTGGCGGTGGGTTTCGGTACTATAAGCTTGCACCATCTCTACTAGAAAAAGATAAATGGGATAATTGGGTAATCAACAAAACCTATAACGCCGCGATGCTTGCTGAAGCACTCTGCAAAATCGAAGGTTTCACCTACGCACCATCAGACACATTCTATTGGCAACATGGCTATTCCACCGAAAGCGATTTTATCTATGTCACCACCCAAAATTTTAGTCATGAACAACTATCTAAACTTGCAGACGAAGTAGGACAAGAACGCACCCTACTTGTTTTATGTACCGCCTTTCGAGGCGAAACCGACATATTCCCAAACCTTACCGTAAAAAAAATTCCTAAACAAATCCTTTCACGGTGTGAATGGGGGCATGATGATTACAGCCTAAAAATTGAAAACTTGCCAAAAGCACCTCCAAAGTTCGGACAACTATCACTATTTGACATGGATACCTATGAGAAATAAACTTGTTAATAATATTTCTAATCGTCTCAGTCTGCGCCATCCCCAGCGCCAATCATTAGAAATTCTCGATCGCATTTGTGAACTCTTATCCATCCCAGACATCACAGATAGAGAAACAAGTTTACTCGCCATCAAACAAGAATTCCCAACGTTTACTGACTTCGAGCGCGACTTTCCATCCCTATGTTTTGCCCTAGCCACAGGTGTGGGCAAAACTCGACTCATGGGCGCATTTATCAGTTACTTATACCTAGTATATGACATAAAAAACTTTTTTATCCTTGCCCCAAACCTGACAATTTATAACAAAATGATTACTGACTTTACGCCCAATACCTCAAAATATGTATTTACGGGTATCTCAGAATTTGCGATCGATATCCCAGAAATCATTACGGGAGATAACTACGAAAAGTCATCTATCATCACTAATTTTTCCGGTTGCAGAATCAATATCTTCAATATATCAAAAATTAACTCGGAAGTACGCGGCGGTAAAAGCCCTAAAATTAAACGACTATCCGAATATATTGGCGAAAGCTATTTTGATTACTTGTCAGAATTAAAAGACCTCGTAATTCTAATGGATGAATCGCACCGATATCGCGCATCAGCAGGAGTTCGCGCTATTAACGAATTAAAACCATTAATGGGGCTAGAACTTACCGCCACACCCTTTATCGAAACCAATAAAGGTTCAGTAGCCTTCAAAAATGTCATCTATGACTATCCCCTCGGACGTGCCATAACCGATGGATTTGTTAAAGATCCAGCAGTCGTCACCCGCAAAGATTTTAACCCTAGGGCAATGTCACCAGATGCGATCGAGCGTCTTAAACTAGAAGACGGCATCTATCTCCATGAAAATATTAAGGCTGAATTAGAAACCTATGCTATTCAAACGGGAAAACAAATTGTTAAACCTTTTGTGTTAGTTATTGCCCGTGACACTACCCACGCATCCAAACTCATGGAACTCATTCAATCCGATGAATTTTCTGAAGGGAATTATAAACATAAAGTTATTCAAGTTGATTCTAGTAAAACGGGCGCTCAAGAAGATGAAATGGTAGAGCGATTGCTGAAAGTAGAACATACCGATGAACCTACTGAAATAGTTATCCATGTGAATATGCTCAAAGAAGGTTGGGATGTCACCAACCTCTATACAATTGTTCCTTTGAGAGCCGCAAATTCCAAAATCCTGATCGAGCAATCTATTGGACGGGGCTTGCGTTTGCCCTATGGAATGCGTACAGGTGTAGAAATTGTCGATCGCCTAAATATCATCGCCCATGATAAATTTCAAGAAATTGTCGATGAAGCAAAGCGCCCAGAATCCCAAATCCGCTTAAAACAAATTATCCTTACAGATGAAGACTTACAGCAAAAGACACAAACAGTAATTTCGCGATCGCAACTAGCTCAAAATCTAGGACTTCACCCCGAACAACCCATTAATTTACCCGATAATTTACCTGAAACCGAACCCCAAAATATTCAACAATCCCTATTTCAATCACCTATAGAACAAAAGATTGCACAGCTTACATACCAAGAAATCCTCAAGCTTGAAAGCCGCCCCGAAGAAGTCCCAACCACCGCCGATCTCGCATCCCCAAAGGTTCAGGCTAGAGTGCGCGAAGCCGTAACCAGAAAATATCAACCGGCACAAATGGAACTTGAAGGTATCATAGCACCTCCCGATATTGCAGCGATCGTTGCGAAAACAACAAATTTAGTTATCCAGCAAACCATCAATATTCCTAAAATTATTATGAGTCCTAAAGGGGAAGTGCGATCGGGTTTCAGGTCTTTTGCCCTAGATGTCACTGACTTAAATTATCCCGTTCCCTCCCAAGAACAATTACATATTCAATCGCTAACAACGAATGAAGTTGAATTTATGGAAATTAGCAAAGAAAACTTTGAAGAATCACGGCTAGAAAACTATATTGTCAAAAATTTAGTCAACTTCGATGATATTGCCTATGACGAACACGCTGATTTACTCTATGACCTTGCGGGTCAAGTTCTCAGTCATTTTATGACCTATTTATCCGAAGAAGATGCACACAAAGTTTTACGTTGTTACCAAAGGGAAATTGCCAGTTTTGTCCATAGCCAAATGCAGCCACATTTCTGGGAAGAAACAACAGGTTATGAAGTCAAAATCAGTAAAGGTTTTACAGCCCTAAAAGATAGTGCCTACACTACAAATGCTAAGAATTGCCTTGATTATCAATCTTCGCCACGAGACAAAAGCAATATGTCCAAATATCTGTTTACAGGTTTCTCCAAATGCCTCTATCGAGAACAGAAATTTCAATCGGAAGCAGAAAGAATACTAGCAATGATTTTAGAACGGGATGCAATCAAATGGTTTAAACCCGCAAAAGGACAATTTCTGCTTTATTACAAATGGCACGGTAATTATCTAGAATATCAGCCAGATTTTGTCGCTGAAACTGAAGAAATTATCTATATGCTTGAACCAAAAGCTCACAATGAAATCAACGATCCTCAAGTTCTTGCTAAGAAAGATGTCGCAATTAAATGGTGTCAAAATGCTTCAGACTATATGCTCAATCACGGTGGTAAATCTTGGCAATATGTCTTGATTCCCCATGATGCTATACAAGAAAACATGACACTCCAAGGAATAAGCGATCGCTATACTGCTACTACTAAGGGTTAATTTCAGCGGCACTCTTAAAGTTCTAAATATCGAGCCAAAATCAGTTTAATTTCGGATATTTGTTGCAACTCCAATTGCCCAAGACAGCGCACGAGTCTGCGTTTATCAAACGTCATCGGATCGACGCAAACGATAAAACTCTCGGTACTCAGACCATTGATAGTCGAAGGAATCACAGGCAAAACAACAGCTCGTAAACCATCGTTGGGAACAGCAGAAGTGATGGGTAGAACAGTGACTTTGCTGCGTTGATTAAAAGCAGTTCCTGAAATAATTACTGCTGGTCGAGTCTTGCGGATTTCTGTACCGACTGACGGATCGAAATTCACCAGCCAGATGCTTCCCAGTCGGTAATCGCTGCTTGCTGCCATGCTTCATCCTCATCGGTTAATTCATCGCTCAGTTCATCCAGTAATAAACAGGCTTCTACCATTGCCTGCTGTTCTTGTTGCTTTCGCCATGCTTGCAATAAAAGCTCAATTAGACTACTGCGATTTTCTACACGATTGTCAATGTAACTCAGTAGCTCATCTGGCAAAGAGATAGATACTTTCATAGACAGTATTTATGCTACTTTTAATACTACCAATGGTAGCAGAAATATCGACCAGATTGCAAGTAGGGTGCGTCGCCATCTATAATCTGCAAATTATATCCAATATCTCGCAGCGACGCACCCTACGGATTAACACTATACAAAATTAGTCGGATCTTGATCTCGCCGATTCTTCAACAGAATAGGAGTACCTTGGCCATCACCCACCAACGCCGCCGTTTCCTCCAAAGCTTCCCTCAGCCGCTTGGCCGCGTAGATGGACATATCGCGGGGCACATTCACCCGATCGCGCAGATACCGCAAAGCCCCATCAGAACCAACCGGCGGTTTACAAACTTCACCAGTCATCATCAAAGTTAAAGCACAGCGCAAAGCCTCATCAAATAACTTATCGTCAGCAGGATTGACTTTAATAATGTTGCGCTGATGCTTGATAACGCGATCGAGTGCTTCAATACGAGAGGTTTCCGGTTCTGGGTACATCACATCTGGCAATCCAGCCCAAGGCCCATTATCCACGCGGGTTTTGTTGAGTAGCATCTGCGGTTCGCCGTTTTCATAACAGCCGCCCATTTGAGGCGGCAAATCGTGTACATGAGTATGGAAATCACTCTGAGTACCGCGATAAGTTTGGCGGCTTTCCATCCCCGCAAACCAGTCGCCAAAACGCGGGTTTTCTTCCCGCATTGAGTAGCCTTTGTAGTAGTAAAGACTCGCATTCATCCGTTCGACATAGGGCGTAAAGATCACGTCGGCAGTGCCAAATTCAGCGAGAAAATAAGGCCCAGATGTGCTAGCCAAGGCTGCTTCAACTTGGGTGACGACGCTAATAAATTGGTTGCGATTATTTTGTTCTGCTTTGGTTGAATTCGCGGGGTAGCACAGCCAAGTACACCAGGCCCTAAATAGCAGTCTTTCCAGCCGGCGCATCGGAATCACTGCGGGGTTTTCCATACCCAAACTCAAGGGGCCGAAGACTCGTTCTAGGGCGATTAAGATGTCATCGCTTTCGGTGATGATGCGGCCGTCTAGCTCGATCGCGGGTAGCATTCCCGATGGCACTTTGCGTTTGTACCAGCTTTCTTTTTCCCCATAGCAGAACATGGTAACTTTGTCAATACGGTAGGGGATTTGTTTTTCTTCTAGCCACAACCAGATTTTTTGGCAATAGGGACACCAGGCGTGGTTGTCGCGGTATAGGGTGACTCGCACCTCGGATTCGGTTTTTCCAAAGAGGCGCAACCGGGATTGGGCGTTGGTGGGGCCGTTAGTGCGATCGACTTGAAAGTCTGTGAGGGCTTCTAATTGTGTCCAGGTTAGGGGAGTTGCGATCATGCGATTTTAGATTTTAGAATTGAAGAATTGAAGAATTGAAGAAATCAGGAGACGGCAGTGCCCAAGGAGTGTCAACTTAAGGTTCATTCCACAGTCCGACAGAAGTCTCAACCCCTGTCTAATAGCAAAAGTCCTCGATCGAGGACGGCAGGAGTTGAGCATTCTTTTCTTCAGTCAAGAGAGAGAGGACTTTAGCTTTGTGAGACTCGGTTTCAACCCCTGTCGGACTCGCGGGCCCACTAACTCTATATTATTCCGGTGCAGCCGGAATTGATATGACAACTCATTTGAGATTTGGCTACATTTGGGGAGAGGGTGGGGCGTCTTGAATTTTAGTGAGTGCTGCTTTCATTTCGGGAGTTTCTAAGAATTTTTTGGTGTCTGCCATTAGCCGATCGCCCCAAAGGTTTTCCTTGAGAAACTCTGCCCCAGCATAGCGTTTGTCGAGTTTCAGAGCAGCTTCTCCCATTGCGAATCCTTTTGCTTTGTCACCTTTGCCGTACAATGCTACTGCTAGAGCTAACATTGATTCTGCCGCTTTGTTGTCGATCGCGATCGCCTGTTCCCAGCGTTTGATCGCACCATCGGTATCTCCCATTTCGTATTTGACCAATCCGATATTGTTGATAGCGGGCCACAGGTTTTTTTCTAAAGCAAAGGCTTTTTCATATTGCGCGATCGCATTATCAAATCGTTTGAGCTTATAAAAAGCATTGCCTAAATCAAATAATGCACCGGGAGTATCTGGTTTTAACTTTAATCCTGCTTGTAAGTATTCAACTGCTTTTTCATACTTCATTTGCCGAAAATAAGCTTCTCCCAAGACAAACTTAATTGCAGGATTTTCAGGAGATAGAGACTGAGCTTTTTCCAAAGCATCAATGCCTTTTTGAAACTGATCCACTTGAAGGTACAAACTACCTAACAAAGTCCAAGTTTGAGCATTCTTGGGGGCTAATTGTGTGGCGAGTTCGGCTCTGGGTACCGCCAGTTGGTACTGCTGGAGTCTGGCTAGCTGGACTGCTTCTTCTGCAAGGCTCAAGGCTGTTTGTTCAAGTTGGGCCGAGTCAATTTGCAGGGTGTAAGGTAGGAGTGCCTGCGCCACAACAGGCTTGGGCATTGTCCACAAACCGAGGACTAGCAGCAGAGATATTAGAGGAAGGCGATTAGGCACTGTACAGCCCCAGCAAAAAATATAAGGGTTTCTCGATCGCCTATAATAACCCATAATTGGGGAATTGGTAATCAGTAATTGGTAATCGGTAATTGGTAATCGGTAATTGGTCATCGGTAATCGGTAATTGGTCATTGGTCATTGGTAAGAGTTTTGAATTTTAAGATTGCCGCGATCGAGTTCGCAACCCTTCGCGATTTCGCCTAGGAAACTCTTTAACTTACAGCCGAATTCAATCGATTTTAGATTTTAAATTTTAGATCTTAGATTGACCCCACGGATAAATGCGGGGGCTTGTACCATCAAGAAATTCTTGGTCAGAAGTCAGAAGTCTGAAGTCAAAAAGAGCAATTATGAAATAACAAACAAACAACCAATCCCCGATTCCCGATTCCCGATTCCCGATTCCCGATTCCCAATTCCCTATTCCCGATTCCCAATTCCCAATTCCCTATTCCCGATTCCCAATTCCCGATTCCCGATTCCCGATTCCCAATTCCCAATTCCCAATTCCCAATTCCCGATTCCCGATTCCCAATTCCTATCTCAAAGTATGTTGAATTTGCTCTAACAATTGTGCTGCCGACAGAGAAGATGGCAAGATTTTAGCAGCTACTTCTTGCAACAGAAAGTCGATCGCTTCTGATTCTAGAGTTACATTGGATCGATAATTTAAAACTAAAATAGGCGGTTTTACGGTCATTTGTCGCAGATTGGATAGTGCTTGCAACATAGCGGATGATTCTAAGGCTGTGTCTCGCAAGCAAAGCAAAACTAAGTCAACACTTTGATATTGCAACTGCTGCAAAACTTCCGTCCAACGGAGAGCAATTGATCCTCGGAATCCTGCGGTTTGGATGTACTGAATCAAAGCTTGAAAGTTGGGATTAGATGACTCAGAATTGGGAATAGGAAACTCGGTATTTGTCTGTAAATTCTCATTTTCTATTCCTCCCATTTCCCCATTCCCCCTCATATTTTGCTGCAAGTCGGGTAAAGTCGAAATGTCGGCAAATAAAATGCTGGGCTTCCAACTCATGCCCGCAGCTACTTGAATCACTTGCCACAGAGCAGATGCTACCAGAGGAGTGTGCTCGGTTCCAGTTTGATTGAGACTACCAGTGGCCAAACACGGAAATACTGAGAGTCCCTTGACTTGATTTGCCAGTTTTGTAGTTGCGGGATCTAAAGTCACCAAAGGAAGAGAACCTAAATTCCGAGACTGACTTAACTGTTGGATAAAAGCTGACGGGTTTTCTAGTTGATTTGTACCATCCAAGATGATGACATCGGGCCGCCAGATGCGGGCGACGAGTTCTGCTTGGCCGAGGTCATCTGCTTCTAAAACCCGGCAATAGGTTGGGTTGAGCAATAAAGACGAACCTTGGGAGGAACTGTTTTGCGGGCTGAGCCACAAAATAGTCAAAGAACTTCGCACAGGTTGTGCATTGGCATTGGGGCGACCAATTAAATCGCCCAGGAGCATTCTCAGAGAGGGTTCTGTGACTGGTAAGCTTAAAAAGCCTTCGGCTCGGTTGACGGAGGCTCGTTCTTTTTCGCCTCTGGTGGCGGTGACGATCGCAGGGATCGATCGAGTATCTGGATCGCTTTTCAGCACTGTCAGTACGTCCCAGCCGGACAGTAGTGGCAGTAGCGGGTTGAGGAAGATGGCTTCTGGACTGAACCTGCGGGCTTTTTCCAGTGCTTCTGTGCCGGAACGGGCGACGATTACTTGATAGCCTAAACCTGTGAGGACGTTGGTTAAGTTTTCGATATATTTGGGAACTGCTTCGACGATTAATACTAGGCGAGATCGAGAATTGGCGATCGGATACTGATATTTTGGTTTGAATAATTCTGACTCTAGGGCTGTATATTCTACTGATTCTTCCGTACTGTTTCCTGGAGGATTTGGTGGCAAGAGTAAGGTGAATTGAGAACCTTGACCTTCTGAGGAAATAAACGAAACGTCTCCACCGTGAAGCCTAGCTAAACGTTGAGTCAGTACCAGTCCCAGTCCGGTTCCTTGAAATCGGCGAGTCATGGGGCTTTCTAATTGTTGGAATTTTTGAAAGATTAGGTGTTGTTTGTCTGCGGGAATGCCGATGCCGGTGTCCGAAACTGTGAATGCAATCCAGCCTTCCCAAACATTTACTTTTAAGCCAATTTTGCCGCCTATTTCTGTGAATTTCAGGGCGTTGGATAGGAGGTTGACGAGCATTTGTCGCAACCGCAGTTCGTCGGCAATTAAACAGGTTATTCCCGGTTCAATTTCGAGTGTAAATTCGGTTTCGGCTGGGAATTCGACGTCTGGGTTGGTGGTAGTTACTTCTGATTTTGATGGGGATTTTTCTTCTTGCTGTTGGAGTTGTTTTGCTTGTTCAAAGGCTCTGTTGCAGGCTGCGGTAATTTCGACTGGTTCGGGAATTAGTTCTAGCTGCCCGGTTTCCATCCGGGTCAAGTCTAAAATGTCGTTAACTATGGTCATTAAGTGCCTACCGCTTTTATGGATTAGTTTGGCATAGCGAGTTTGGCGATCGTTTAGTTCTCCGATTAATTGATCTTTGAGGAGGCTGGACAGACCGAGGACGGCGGTGAGGGGGGTTTTTAGTTCGTGGCTGATACAGGATAAAAATTCGTCTTTGAGTCGATTGAGGTGGATGAGGTCGGCATTTTTAGCTGCTAGTTCTTTGGCGACTAAATGTTCTTCAGTGACATCTTGTCCCATGACTAAAATGAGGTTTTCTGAGAGTGGCTGTTTGACAAATTGCCAGGTGCGTTCTTGACCTTTGTGGGCGGGACAGTCGCAAGTGTAGGTGTCTGCTTTGCCTGCGATCGGACACCAGGCTGGGCTGGTTAGGGTGGATGGGGATGCGTTGGCTACAAGGGGTAGGGGACAACTGGTGGCTGGGCGGTCATCGCGATCGTCCGATCGCCCTAATCCTACTAGATTGCTGAATTCTGGGGTGACGACCCTAGTTGGTATGCTCTTGTATTCGGTTGGCTCTCTGCCTGGTTTCTGGGGCGATGACCGATGGGGATTGACGGCTGGTTCTGGGCCGGCTCCCAGTAAAGTCCGCCAGGGTGCGTTTTGACTAACTATTTGTCCGGTGGGGGTTTGCAATCTCAGGGGTAGGGGCAGTTTTTCTAGGAGTTCGACGAGGGAATTGAGGTTTTCTGAGGGTTTTAGTCCTGCTTCTAAGCAGCGTAATTGAGCGTCTAGGGCGGTGGTGATGGCGGGCTGTACTGGGAGGTGTCCATGCTCTTTGGCTGCTGTTTGTTGAGCTTTCAGGCTGTATTCTGAGGCTGTGGAGTGTTTGATGGAGCTGCTGTTTTGGGCGGCGAATTGCAGTAGGCTCAGGCTGTTGAGAAGTCCCAAAAATTGGCCCTCGGAATTGGTGAGGGCGATCGGGCGATCGAGATATTTGCCCTCGGTTTCGCTTGGCTCTTCTGGGGTGTTAAGTTCTGCTGTTTGCAGATATTGCCAAAATTCAGTCACGCTTAAATCGGACGGTACTGTTCTCAGAGGGGCGATCGCGATCGGGTTTTCTGACAGGGGTTGTTGCCATTTGCGGTCTCGGTTTGCCAGTGGCATCAGGCTGCGGAGATGTATTAATCCTAGGGGTTGTAGCTGTTCGTTGACTACTACGATGCGATCGCACTTACCCCGACTGAAAATTGACCGCAGTGTTTTGAGCTGAGCTGTCGATCGGCACAGTGGCACTGGTTCGATAAAATTTTGGAGACTAGGGCGGGTGTGTGGCATAACGAACCTGAGAGTCTGCTCTCCTGAGCATTAATATTTTTGAGACCCAATTTGACACTCCGGGCGCGTGAACGCATCAGGATTCTTAGATCTTAGACCGGACTTAAATCAAGAACATTGCTGCACCTGACCCAGAGATCCAATCTCCCTAAGCGTTTACTGTATCGAATACAGAAGTTCCGACGTGCCCCGTCGTACCTATCCCGCGATTCAGGATATTAATTGCGGCATTATGATCTCTGTCCATCTCACACCCACACTGACAAATGTGGGTGCGACTGGATAGAGATTTTTTAACAACTTCCCCGCAATTACTGCATTCTTGACTCGTGTATGCAGGATTTACCGCGATGGTAATCCGACCAAACACTTTCCCAAAGTATTCTAAGAACACTCTGAACTGATACCAAGAAGCATCGCTGATTGACTTAGCCAGACAATGATTTTTAACCAGGTTAGACACTCTCAAATCTTCATAAACTACTACGTCGTTTGACGTGATTACGCACCTTGCCAATTTGATAGCATGGTCTTTACGCTGTCTACTTATTTTGAGATGTCGCTTACCTAAAATCACTCTAGCTTTGCGGCGATTTGACCCACCTTTAACCTTCCGACTTACAAGACGCCCGGCCCCTTTTAATCGTGCTTCACCTCTACGCAGAAATCTAGGATTAGGAGCCATGAAGCCATTTGAATCAGTGTAAAACTCTTTTAGCCCGACATCTAATCCAATTGTTTTACCTGTCATTGGAGCGGTTTCTAATCGGTCTGCTTGAATACAAAACTGGACATAATATCCATCTGCTCGTTTAACCAACCGTACTCGCTTAATTTGGTCTGGCTGATAGAAATTCAGATCGCGAGTCCCTTTTAACTTCAGCCTACCAATCCCACACTTGTCTGTAAAGGTGATTGATTTTCTATCGAATGAAAGCTTCCAAGAATTAGTTTTGTACTCAACAGAACGACAGTCTTTCTGGAATTTAGGAAACCCAACTCTTTTACCTTTGATGCCTTTTTTAATATTATCGTAAAAGCGGGAAATACTAGCCCATGCTCTTTCTGCACTAGCCTGCCTGGCCATCGCGCCTAGTTTATTTGCAAAGTCAAATTCAGACGCCCAAATCGCACAATACTTAGAAAGATCGAGCCAAGATTTAGCACCACCGTCCATCCAGAGGCGAATCGATTTGTTGCGAATGAATTGACAAATTCTAATCGCTTCATCGATCGCCTGAAACTGGTCTGGTTTTGCGTAAGCCTTGAATTCGAGCGTGACCATTTTAACTTCCTCCTGCTCCTATGATATCATGGTTATCATAGGAATTGTTGAATTTATCTAAGAACATGGAGAAAGTCTCCCTAGAAGGGGGAGGCTCTAACCCCAATTTTTCGGTAGCTGAGGATTTCTGTATCTAACTTGTTTTATATCAGTCTGCTCTGGCAGCTTGAAGCTGGCTCGAAGTCCGTAAGTTCGATGCCAGTAGCTGATTTGAGGCGACTAACGCTGATTTTAAGGCTTAAGCTTAATTGCAGAAATCAGGCTGGGGATCTTTGAACTACGACGAAAGGATTACAGATTAATTATCCCTCTGCTACAAGGTTGTAACCAATTTTGCGGTTAAGATTGGTTACAATAAATGTAACAATGATTGTTAAAATATTAAGTGTTTGTAAAGGAGATATCAACTCTGAACGATCCACCATTTTCGAGCCACTTAGGTGTTTCACCTACAACTTTGCTTCCCCAACTGTCTGTATGTATGTTTGTCAAGTCTGAGAAACTCGCAGCCTCTGCGATCAATCTTTTGGGGGGCGGACGCTATACTTTAATGCAGGTTAGGTCGGCGATCGAGTTTTTTGGGTACCTGAAGGACAATTACCACCTCGACTGTTTGGTTTTTGAAGTAGATGGGGATCTGCGATCGCTCACTGGTAAACTGCAAGAACGATCGATCTTTTTGCCTGCTGTGATTTTTTCCACAAAGCCCGGAGAAGACGAGAGACAGGAACTGCCATCTGAAGATGATTACTATTCCTTGGTAAGTCGCCAGGATCTGAATCAAGAGCAAAGTTGCTCTTTTTTTTACCACCCTGCTGAGGTGCAACTGCCCATTGCTCGATCGGGCGAAATTGTTGCTAGTATCGATCGGGCGATTGCCCAATTTCTGAAACTTTCGACTCCGGTTCCTTTCGATGACCAATCCGCCAACCTTGGTGCGACGGCGCAATTAACTGCTCAAAGTTTGCTCCAGCGACAGCAGCGCCGACTTGCTGAAAAATTACGGGAGCGATTAGGATACTTGGGCGTGTATTATAAAAGAAATTCCCAGAATTTTTTGCGAAATCTTTCTCCCCAAGAGAAGCTAAAATTTTTAGAGCAATTAAAGTTAAATTATCGACAGATTGTTTTGAGTTACTTTTCTGAAGATACTGCGGTGAATAATCAAATAGATGAATTTGTGAATGTAGCTTTTTTTGCCGATGTTCCAGTGACCCAAGTTGTGGAAATTCACATGGAATTGATGGACGACTTCGCCAAACAACTCAAATTAGAAGGGCGCAGCGAAGAAATATTGCTGGATTACCGCTTGACTCTGATCGACGCGATCGCTCATTTGTGCGAGATGTACAGGCGATCGATTCCCAAAGAGACATCCGAGGGTAGAAAGTAAAATTAGCCGAAAATTATTATAAAATACCAAAGAAAAGGGGATTTAAGACAAATAACAACTACAACTAAAATCAGACAACTAACACTCAACGTTTAACAAAAGTTCATGAGTCCTCTGAAGAAAACCTACGTTCTGAAGCTTTACGTTGCGGGGAATACTCCCAACTCAGTGCGAGCCTTGAAGACCCTTAAGGATATCCTCGAACAAGAGTTCCAAGGAGTCTACGCGCTGAAAGTGATAGATGTCCTCAAAAATCCTCAACTGGCAGAAGAGGATAAAATTTTGGCAACCCCTACCCTGGCTAAAATCCTGCCACCTCCGGTGCGAAAAATTATTGGTGATTTGTCCGATCGGGAAAAAGTTCTGATAGGATTAGATTTACTCTATGAAGAACTTCGCGAAGAAGACATGAATTCATAAGATGGCAGTCATTAGCCAGCAGTCATTAGTTATTGAGCGCTAGCACAAGCCAAAGACTGAGTACAAATGCTAAGGATCTGCGGTTAATGACTGAAAATTTAAAAAAACTGAGAATTGATAAAAATCCACATGAATGAAATTAGTCAAACGGTGCAACCAGAAGGATTGGTAACGACTGGAGTTCAGAAAATCCGCACAATGATTGAAGGCTTCGATGACATTAGTCACGGCGGAATGCCGATCGGCAGAACCACCCTAGTCAGTGGCACATCGGGAACGGGAAAAACCCTATTTGCTGTACAATTTCTTTACAACGGAATCACCAATTTTGACGAAGCCGGAGTTTTTGTGACTTTTGAAGAATCTCCCACAGACATTATTAAAAATGCCTACAGTTTTGGCTGGGATTTGACAAAGTTTATCGATGAAGGCAAGCTATTTATTTTAGACGCTTCTCCCGATCCTGAAGGTCAAGATATCGTGGGGAATTTTGATTTATCTGCCTTAATAGAACGAATTCAATATGCAATTCGCAAGTACAAAGCTAAGCGGGTTTCTATTGACTCGGTGACGGCTGTATTTCAGCAGTACGATGCTGCATCGGTGGTACGACGAGAGATTTTTCGTTTAGTGGCGCGCCTCAAACAAGTAGGGGCAACTACAGTTATGACTACCGAACGGGTGGAAGAATACGGCCCGGTAGCCCGGTTTGGAGTGGAGGAATTTGTGTCGGACAACGTGGTGATTGTTCGCAACGTTTTGGAAGGAGAACGCCGCCGCCGCACAATGGAAATTTTAAAGTTGCGGGGGACAACTCACATGAAGGGTGAGTATCCTTTTACGATTACTAATGACGGAATCAATATTTTTCCTTTGGGGGCGATGCGATTGACTCAAAAATCTTCCAATATTCGGGTTTCTTCCGGGGACAAAACTCTCGATGAAATGTGCGGTGGCGGTTTCTTTAAGGACTCGATTATTTTGGCTACGGGTGCGACGGGAACTGGCAAAACGTTGTTGGTCAGCAAGTTTTTGGAGAATGCTTGCAAAAATGGCGATCGGGCCCTGCTATTTGCCTATGAAGAGTCGCGCGCCCAGTTGTTTCGCAATGCTTATTCTTGGGGCATTGATTTTGAGGAGATGGAACATAAAGGTTTGTTAAAAATTCTGTGTAATTACCCGGAATCTGCTGGTTTGGAAGACCATTTGCAAAACATCAAATCAGAAATTGCTGATTTTAAACCGTCTCGAATTGCGATCGATTCCCTGTCAGCTTTAGAACGGGGAGTTAGCAATAATTCATTCCGGCAATTTGTGATCGGGATGACAGCTTTCGCAAAGCAGGAGGAAATTACAGGCTTTTTTACGAATACCAGTGACCAATTTATGGGTTCTAATTCGATTACGGATTCCCATATTTCTACGATTACTGACACGATAATCATGCTTCAGTACGTGGAAATCCGAGGGGAAATGTCGCGGGCAATTAATGTGTTTAAGATGCGTGGTTCGTGGCACGACAAGGGAATTCGCGAATACACTATTACTGATCATGGGCCAGTAATTCGGGATTCTTTCCGCAGTTACGAACGGATTATCAGCGGTTCTCCGACTCGGATTGCAATTAATGAGAAGAGCGAATTATCGCGGATTCTTCAGGGTGTGCAAGGTCAAGATAATGATGATATTTGACTGTCACCGAGAAACTGGGTCTAAAATCCGGTAAGCGAAAGATGAGCGGAAAACAAAAATCTTGGTGAGACAATAAACCTGAAACTATTGACTCGCAAAGCATGGAGTAGGATGGGAGTAGAAGGACTTGAACCTTCGACCTTGAGATTAAGAGTCACCTGCTCTAACCAACTGAGCTATACTCCCGTATCTAAACTACTATAACATACCGGACTTATTTTGGCAACACTTTTCAAAATTTAGTGCGATCGCCCCGCTGACTAGAATATCGGATTCTGGTTCAGAGTCTGATAGCCGAATGGGCCCAAGGTTTTCAGAAGTGCGATCCTCGAAGAGGGCTGCGCTAACGGGCAAACACCTCATTTCTGCAATCGATAATGAAGCAACAGGAAACCATTACTATAGATTTTGCGATCGGTAAGTTCCAGATTTGTCGGCTCTATCGCCCTCGAAAACACAGGAATTCCCGATCCAATGACTACCGGATTCAACTTCAGAATCATCTCATCAATCTCGCAAACAACAGTTGCAGCTAAATCGCCACCACCGCACAACCAGATATCCTTTCCCGCTTCCTGCTTCAACTCCCTAACCAATCCCACAGCATCGTCCGAAACAAGTTGAACATTCTGATCAGGACTTGCTTTCAAAGTACGCGAAAATACATACTGCTTCAGAGTAGGATAAGGATTAGTCACACCAACATTTAGCCCTATTTCATAGGTTTTGCGTCCCATCAAAACAGCATCAAACTGCTTGTTTTCTGGACGAATCCCTAAAGCCTTTTGAACATGAGCCGTCCAAGTCTCAGGAAAAAACTCGAACAAATCAGCAAAATGCTCTCCTGACATCGGAAAACAATCAAACGAGCCATCTTCGCGAGCGATAAAACCGTCAACTGTGCAAGCAACATAATATTTTAGTTTTCGCATATTTAACCTTTACAGCGGTTACCGCTTTTATGAGGTATTGAATAAAGCTTATTTGTTTCATTCCAATCAATTTCTATGAAATTTTTTCCTTTTAACTTGTTTAGTCGTCGATAGATACCGGTTATGCAGCAGCTAATTTCTAAAAAGTTTAATTTTTCATAAAGTTTTCGTATTTTTACTTTGGCTTCTGATTTGTTTAGAATTTCAAGTAAAAGTATATCAATTACAGTCATCGGCTTTCTTTGTAGATATTACTGAAATTTTATATAATAAATTATTAAAAAGCAATGCTTTGCAAAAAAGATACGTATATTTACTGTTTCCAGATGCGTCGTATTGATTTAATTTAGATTTATTACTTTGAAGCAAATTGCAAATCAATGATTGACTTAATTTTGCTAGCTTCGATTGCAACTAGGACTCCTGTTCCTACTCCTGCTCCTACTCCTGTTGCGACTCCTGTTACAACTCCTACCCCTAAGCCTAGTTATGTGACTCCTCCTGTTCCTACTGAATCTTGGTCTGACAAAATGTGGAAACGATATAAGGAGAATTCTAAATAAATGGCTCCTACTAAAGAAGGCCGTGATTTTATTACTTCTCTCGTAAAACTTGCCGATACAGCGCCTGAGACTTCTGTTCGTCAGGGTATGAAGACCACTAACGTTCCTGGGTACCCTCTTACTTTAGCTTGGGGGCGCTGGGGCGGTTCTGAGTTAAATGCTTCTGGCAATAATAAAGCATTTCTTTTTTTACCCTATTTGCAGACTGGTCAAATGCCTTTATTTAAGTACAATGGCGCTAGTTCGATTGAGACTCCTCTTGATATGGTGATGTCCGATGTTCCTAATCCTTACAATTGTAAGCTTGGTATTACTCCATCTCTCAATATTTCTAAATTGATTGAAGGAGATTATTATAGCTATATTCTTGCTTTAAAGCCTGCTGCTGTAGGGAATGGTAATAACTCAACTGCATATTGGGATGGATGGCTTAAATCTGTTGGTGCTAATCCAAGTGAAGTTTTTAAGGACTATTTTGCTTTGTTCAATGTAACTAAAACTCAATGGTCTAAGGTTAAAATTTCTCGTGATGATAATGATGAGGAATATGAAGGTGATACTTCTGACAGCCCTCAACAACAATAATTTGATTTCATTGATTGTTCAATTTCTTTGGTCAAACTTGTTTATTTTGCTTACTCAATTTTTCTGTTTAGCGTTAATTCTTCGCATATTTAGACTTTTTATTGATTGAGGCTTATGATAAATGTCTGTCGATTTAATTGTGGTAATTTTCGCTGTTTGGCCCCATTTTTTATTGTTTTCAGTTGTGGTTTTTGGATACTGGGCAATTCTTTCAGCCCTGCAATAGCTGTTGATAGAATTACGGGTGCTCAGGCTGTAGAAAATCTTAAAACTTTACTCGGAACACCTGAAGATTTTCAAAGCGATATGAAAAACTCTACTCAGGATTTTATTGCAGATCATTTTGGCAGTATGGCTATTGCTGCTGCTTTTGGAATAGCAATTAGGATGAGGTCTTAACAATGTTTGCTTTATTGATTTCATTTCAGTTGATGACAGCATCTGGTGCTGCTGAAGCGATGAATTTTATCAAAGAAGATATTAAGCCTGTTATTCAGTTCGCGACGGATTGGGGTGTTAAGGCTGGTTTGGCTGCTACTTCTACTCATGCGTTTATTGTCCTTTGCAGGAGGTTTTTGGATTGATGAAGATTTTTTTTGATTCAGTAGTTGCAACTGCTGCAAAATACCGTAGGCGATTGAATTTTGAATTAGATATTCTGTATGTGCAGATTATTTTATTAGGACTTAATCGTTATTGAGGTGCGGTATTTAATCTAATTCCTCAAAATTTACAACTACTTGGAGATGAATCAATGACTACTGAGATTTTTTCGATCGACCGTGAGCAAGTTCAAAAGCTTAATGATTTGTTTTGGAAGACTGAATCTTTTAAATCTGCTAGGGCGGTTGCTGGCGCTAGTGCTGGTTTAGGTTTTGCTGGTGCAATTGTATCTGCTGGATCTGTTATTGCTCAAACTGCTGCTCCTGATCCGGCAGCTTCAATTGCTTCTGGTGTCACTGCTGCTATCAATATGATTAAAGCTATTGATGGCATTGGTATGGCTGCTTTTGGTGTCGCTCTTGCTCCTATGGGATTTATGGTGACTCTTCGAGTCCTTAACATGGTTCTTAGCCGCGTCTAGTAATGCCGTTTACCGCCATTTATGGCTTGCCGGGTCGGGGCAAAAGTTTGTTAATGCTTCAGCATGGTCTAAGAATTGCTGAAAAATATCGTTTGAGGCTGGTAACTAACTTTTGTCTTGACCCGTTAAGTTTGGCGTATTATTGCAAAATTAATAATCTTTCTTGGCTGTTTGAAAACATTCCCAAAGGAATTGTTTACTATGTTTCTGCGAACAAGAACTTTGCTCAATTTTTGCAGATTAAAAATGCAGTGATTCTTTTGGATGAAATGGGTCTTTACGCTCCATCTGCTCAAAGTTGGACTTTACCACCAGAGGCTTTTAATGCTGTCGCCAATAATCGCAAAAGAGCTCAGCATATTATTTATGCTGCTCAGTATCCCAGTCAGGTACATTCTTCAATTCATCAAATCTGCTCTGAGATTTTATATGCTGAGGGTATGGCGATATGGGATAATGAATTGAGAAACGATCGCCTTTTATTTAAGGATGTGCATTTATTTGGTCCTTCTGAATTTGAAGTTTGGTTTAGAGACCCAAAGATTCGTAAGAATCCTATCAAGGTATGGGTTTTGGCTACTAAACATTGGAAAGGGATAATTAATGCAATTGATGCTCAAACTTTTAAAGTTTACGATAGCTTCGGACTACTTGAGGAACAAGATTTATCTACTTCTAAATTCGTTTCTAGGCTTGACTTTGGGTATTATCCATACATTATTGATTCCGCTTCTTCTATTGAAGTTTCCTCTACCGATTTACTGGATTCTGGATATACATTTAGTGAGATGGAGCAAAAGTTAGATGAATTTTATAAAGCAGATAGATTTAAGAAAAAGCGGATTTATGAAGCTAGTAATAATTACCCTTTTGTAGCCTGGAAATTGCAGGGTGATATTTCATTTCCTGGTCTTCATCATTTTCAAGCTCAAATGATTGTTCTTTGGCAGTTGTTACCTGCTGCTAGTTATGAAGGATTAAAGAAGCTTGATTTAGCAATAACTAAGGAGTGGCAATTATGGCAGAAGATGGATAAATCAATGAAGGATGGTTATAAATTTATTTGGAATTTTTTTATCGGATTGATTTTTTTGATTGGATTTTCAATTCTGATGAAATTGTTTTTGCCTAAGAATCCAATTGTATTTTTAGCGATAACGTTCATATCTTTTTATTTACCTACTAAAATTTTTAAATAGTATAGTATGGAACAAGAATATTTACCTCGGAATGTTAGAATTGATTGGTTGCGGTTTCAAGTTGAAAGTTCTTCGTCGTTTCAAATTCGAGTTATTCAGCAAATTTTAAACTTGCCTTTTGAAAAGAAGCAGCAACAGATGTCTGATATTCGTGATACTGATGTACTTGCAGCTAATAAGGTTTGGCATGAAGCTTATGAATTTCAAGGTTCTCTCATTGCGGTTCGTTACGCTCCTTCTGGTACAAGTGAACTTCATAAATATTTAATTGATTTAAATGGATCTACTTTATCTGGTATTGAACTTCGTACATTGTCAACATTGATTTCTTGGGCTCAGTATGAAGATTCTTTTACAGCTAATCGTATTGATATAGCTCTTGATTTTCCTATAGGATCACCTAGATTGTCAATGCGTTCTTGGGAGCTATTTGTAAGTGACAATCTTCTTATTGGTTATAGGTCGTTTCGTCGAATTTCTAGTTTTGGATCTAACCGACCTGGCACTACTGTTAACTTGGGTTCTCGCGAATCTGACCGTTTTGTCCGAATTTATGATAAGAATATTGACGGTGTTGATTTCGATCGCCTTGAAGTTGAATTTAAGCGCTTTCGTGCGTCTTTTATTATGCAGCAAATAGCTAATCTGTCTGTTGATGAATTGCCTGCTTATTTAAATGGTATAGCTTGCAGTCAGATTAAATTTTCTCGTCATCGGTCTGATCTTGAATTTTTTAGAAGATATAGTTTTGGGTCTGTAGATGTTCCCGCTCCAACTTTACATCTTGATATTGAAAGGTCGCTTTTATTTCTTGAGCGCCATTGTGCAACTTTAGCTATGGTTGAGGAGTTTATGGGTTCTGAGCGATATGATAAATTTATGTCAACGATGTTGGCTGCTGGCAAACTTAGAATGAAACCTCGTCACCGACGAATTCTTGACAATGCTAAATTCTTAGGTGCTACTGTTTTGGGAGTTTTTTTGCTTTTGGTTCAAACAACTGGTGCAATTGCTTCTCCTCTTACTTGTCCTACACCCATTCCTGTTTCTCTTCAGCTTTCTCAAAAGTTTCCTATTGATATTGTTAATCCGACTCCTGCTGAACAGGCTTATTTTGATGATATAGGTGATGGTTGTTTTTTGATTAATTCTGGATTGAATTTTGATAAAATTTGTTTGCCTGGAATGATTGTAAATGCTCTCAAGCCTTTTGTAATTATGGGCTTAGGAATAAAGTTCATATTTAGTGATTAGTGATTAATTATGTTTTTACTGCCTTTTTATATTGCTACTTCTTCACCAGCTCCACCAACTATTTATACTTGGTGTACTTTTCAAATGATTCAAGTGAATTCTAAAGAAATGATTTCAGCAGCTTACGGAATGGGCAATGTTCCTACTGGTATTGATTTAAATGGATTATGTCAAGCTTTTTATACGCGAGATATTAGGGCTGAGGACAAACCTTTGGAATTAGTTAGTTCTGTTGGTGCTCAAAATACTTCTAATCCTGATGCTTTTTGGCTTGCTAATACTTGGCGGCGTAAACTAACTCCTGCTGAAATTGAACAATATGATTGTTTGATTAATAAAAATGGTGGATTAGCTTTGTCTGCTAAAGTTTTGGATTTCATGCCTACATCTCCTAATTCTATTAGAATTCCTGCTTTGATGCTTAATGCAATCCAATCTATTAATTCTCCTATTATTCGATAT
The DNA here is from genome assembly GCA_004294385.1 of Oscillatoriales cyanobacterium. Taxonomy (GTDB): domain Bacteria; phylum Cyanobacteriota; class Cyanobacteriia; order Cyanobacteriales; family Microcoleaceae; genus Microcoleus. The sequence goes on from REAP01000022.1 coordinate 38,283, forward strand.
GCTGCTTCTGTTATGTACACTGCTGGTTTGCCTATTATGTTGATTGCTGCATTGGTTAAGGCTTGGAAATTAGCCAGGAAGTAATTATATGTTGATTCGATTTTCTAAATTAGCTGGAGGTTTTAGATTACTTATTACTACAACAGCTCCTCTTGTAGTTAGTTCTTCTGCTCTTCTTAGCGCTCGTACTGTTGCTTATTTAGTGGGATTTAGTTTGGGTAGTATAGGAGCTGGTTGGTTGGCAATTGTAGCAACTTTGGTGGCTGTTACTGGTCTTTTTGGGGCTGGAGCTAATACTGCTGAATGTGAGGCTTATAGCGCTCAACGAAGGGCTATAGATGCTTCTAATCGAGCTGCAATGGTTGTTTATGAGCCTATTTATAATTCATGGGTTGCTTCTAATGCTATTTGTGTTAAATCAGTTTCTGACTATTTTGTTTCTGCTTATGAAAATGCTGCTAGTGAAGTAGCTGCTTGTGCTTTACTTAATAAAGATGTTTCTAGTATTTATAATCCTACAAAAAATTGTTTGGATGTTATTGATAGACGGATAATGCTTGGGACTCCTGTATGTCCTAATCCTCCGACTCTTCCTTTAATTCAACCTTATCCTTCTTGTTCTTCTCCTGATTGTCCTCCTGGTAAAAAAGTTTGGACACAGGTTTTGTGGGGTTCTCCTACTGGTAATTTCACTGATTCCAAAGGTTGTTTTATCGTAGCTTATTCTCAGGATGCTCCTGATATTCCTGTTAATACTGAATATAATCCTTTTTTACCTACAGCTTTTGTACAATCTCGTGCTATTTCTTATTATTTAGTTGACGGCGATCGATTTCGTGGTTTAAATACTGATAACTGGAAAAATTTGGAATCTGTTGCAGGTTGGGATAAGGGTTATTGGAAAGCTGAGCAAACTGATATTGAGTGTCGTGGTTGGAGACCTGGTTGGAGTAGGAAAGTAAAATGAATTTAAAATTGATTATATTTAAGGCTTTTAAAGTTGGAGTTTGTTTTAATATTTTTAGCATTTTTACTGTAATTTTTTACATTCTTTTTATTGAAAATTATGCTCGTCCATTTGATTTTAAATCTCCAATTGAATTTGGTACTGCTGTTTCGGGTTTAAAAATTTTTAATACTCTTGATGCTTCTGATTTTAATTTTAGTCCTGGTTGGGCAAAAATCGAATCTAAATTTGATTTATTTTTATCTGAACACCAATTGCAACCTTATTGGGTTAAGCCGATTCCTAGATTTCAAAAATGGTGTAAGACTCGTAACTGTTGCGCCCACAGAATTGGATTTAATGACAAAAAAATTGCAAATTTTAAGTGCTTTACTCTTGATGATTGGTACTTGACTAACCGTGATTTTTTGGGTTCCGAGTTGGATAAAACTGCGGTGGCAATTTTACACGGATTTTTAACAAAACTTCCTGCTGGTTCTCGTGTAATTATTTCCGAGCCATATATGTTGTTTGCCGACCGTCGTAGTTTTGATAGTTTTACCCGTTGGGTTTTGGCTCTACGTGCTAAATATCCTGCGCTGCGTTTTGAAATTGGACTTCAAATTCATTTGCAAACTTTTGATTCTTACTGGTTTCAGTATCAATGGCTTGTTCCTGCCCTGGGTGAATTTTCTCGTCAGCATCGAATTCCTTGGGGTGTTTCTGAATTTTCGATTTACGATCGTCTGTGGAAATCTCGTATTGCTTATGGTGGCGCTACTCCTTCTAAGACATTTTTGGTTGAATTTGAATCTATTTTTCCTGATCGCTTTCGTTACGCTGTGACTTTGCATCAGGCTTATATTTTTCACCGCGACGTTGTTCGATATGGTGCTAGTTTTGTTGTGGAGTGGGGTAATTTTCCGACTACTTGGTTTGCTGTTGCGATCGCACCGGATTACACTTCAACTTTTGCTTTGGCTGACTGGGATGGCAAATTGCAGCCGATGTACTGGGCGATCGCGCGTGGATTGACCGATGGCAAGCCAAAGTTACCTTAAACGCATATTAAACTCATAGTAGACAGTAATTGAAACTCTCAGGGCTAAAGCCACTGAGATTCTTGAATAGCCCAAAACCTGAGCTTCAAAGGCGCTTTCAAATCGCCGCTACTGATTCCACTTAGATT